>CAJXMY010000117.1 GCA_913056435.1 uncultured Hyphomonadaceae bacterium
GGGTGCATCCTCCGACACAGGCTGACAGGCACCAAGAGCGAGCCAAAGGCTCGCGAGGAGAAGAACATGGAGGCGTTTCATGAGGAGCTCTTTTTTTATTGGTTTACTCTGGGGGTCACTGGGCTTGGCCCCGCGACTGCTCTAGCCTAGAGCCAAACTCCAGACGGCGCAAAAGGTCTCGACATGGCACAACCCGGCCCCAGAAATAACCTCACCGATGTGTCTGGCCTGGTGGTCGGCCATGCCCATGACGCCAACATCCGGACCGGCACCACAGTTATTCTGGCGGATGAGCCTGCGATCGCCGCGGTTTGCGTGGCCGGCGGGGGGCCCGGAACGCGGGAGACCGATCTGCTGCAGGCCGGGATGTTGGTTGAGAGGGTGGATGCCATCGTTCTGTCCGGCGGCAGCGCCTATGGCCTCGCCGCGGCCGATGGAGTTCTGGCCGCTCTGGGCGCGCAGGGCCGCGGGCTTCGCCTCGCAAAAGACCGGCCCGGCATCCCGCCCACACCGATTGTCCCTGCGGCCATCCTGTATGATCTGGCCAATGGTGGTGACAAGGCCTGGGGCACGCAGCCGCCCTATGCCGCGCTTGGCCAGCAGGCCCTGTCCAGTTGCAGCGAGACACCGGATCTCGGCCGGGTCGGCGCCGGCTTCGGAGCCAGAGCCGGGGGCCTCCCCGGTGGCGTCGGCGCGGCCTCTCTGACCGATCTGCAGGGCCTGTCTGTCGGCGCTCTGGCCGCCGTCAACAGTTTCGGCTCCGTGATGATGCCGGGGACGCAGGCCTTCTGGGCCTGGCCCTATGAACTCAACGGTGAGTTCGGCGGGGGCCGCCCCCCTCAGGATTTCCAGATGGCACCAGATGACTGGGGGCCGGCCAAACTGAACCCCGCGGCCCGCCAGAACACCACCATTGCCTGTATCGCCACCGATGCCATCCTCACCCAGTCACAGGCGCAGAGAGTGGCCCAGATGGCCCTCGCTGGCTTTGCCCGCGCCATCCGGCCGGTCTTTGCGCCGACCGATGGTGATGTTGTTTTTGTGATCTCAACCGGCCGCCAGGCTCTGCCGGCACCAGAAACCGCCAGCCTGTCTCTTCTCGGAGAGGCCGCGGCCAACACACTGACCCGGGCCATTGCGAGAGCCGTGTGGCTGGCACGTGAAAAAGACTGAGCGCGGCGGCTTGCCTTCCCGTACGGGCGAGAGTATGTCCGCCCTTCGGCCTGCTCTGGTAGCTCAGTTGGATAGAGTACTTGACTACGAATCAAGGGGTCGGGGGTTCGAATCCTCCCCAGAGCGCCATTTCTCTCCTGATAGATGTCGGATTAGAAAGGCCTTTTCGGTTCCCACGGAACGCGGCCTCCACATCCGGCCCCACATTCCAGAACTCAAGAAAGAGAATGCCGGGTTGGTGTTGACCGGGGTCAGGATTGTCCGGACCCCGTCAAGGTTGAGGGCTGGCGCTCTGGGACGCGTAGCGGAAGGTCCTGGTGGGGTGGCATGAGCCGATGGTGACGGAGCCTGAGCGCGGTTACGACCCGCCCGCTCTGAAGGCGTACAGGACCCGGGCGTCGCAACACAGTTCGCCATCCTCGCGGATCACTTTAGCCTCCACCGTTGCCAGCTGGCGCCCCCGTTTGAGAACCGTTGCCTCGCATCTTATCTGCTTGCCGCGCGCGGGCCGAAGATAGGTGATCTGAAGATCTGCCGTCCCCGCCGGGATCTCACCGGGTCTGAGCTTGGAAAAGACGGCCGCGACGGCACTCATGTCGACCAGCGTCGCCAAAGCGCCACCATGCACACCGTCCCCTATGCCTTTTGGGCCGTCCGCCGACTGGGTCAGCGTGACACAGGCATAGTTCTCCCGGTAGTGCTCCAGCTTCATTCCAAGGTATTGGTGAAACGGATACGCATCGAACCGGTCCATGAAAGACTGCGCATCAGGCGCTTCGTTTGGTTTCGCAGGAGGGGTTCGGGTCATGCCAATGGCTCTCTTCGGCTTCACTCGCTTTCTGTTTAAGCCGATAAATGGATGGTCCGCCACAAGGGCCTTCAGCCGAAAGCCCTGGAGCATTGCTCTCTGACCCGGCGCAAAGCCCGTCCTGTTCAACTCTCTCAGAAGGGAAGGTCGGCGCAGTTTCCGCTGATCCCTTCACCTCGGAATGCCCTGGCGGCGAAGCTTTTCGACATGGACTGCGAACGATTGAGCACCGTGAGATGGTCATAGCCTTCAAACAGATGGGCTTCGACGGTCGCGCCGGATCCGCAGGCCGCTTTCACAAATCCAGCCTGCATGCGGGGAGGCGTATCCCGGTCATCGGCGCCAACACCCACGAATATGGGAACAGAGAGGCTCAGGGTCGGAAATTGCATGTGTTCGAAGGCCTGCCGCAGCGGTTCCGTCGGTGCCACCCTGAACGTCGTGTCATAAGTCAGCCCGGCTTCAGTGATCTTGTCACGCATGTCTCGATTGCAAATCTCGGCAACGCCACGGGCGAGGGGCAGGGCGGACGGCGACACATAGCTGGCGACGGTGAAGCTCGGGTCGATTTGTTCAATCAATGTCAGCGCCAGGAAATTGTAGCCAAGCATTGGATCAACCACGTCTCTCGGGCGCGCCTGCTGAACCGCCAGCAGCGCATCAGGTGTAAAAAACGGAACGCCGGTGGCGATAACGGCGCGGATATCAAGCTCTGGCGCATAGTCCGGAGCATATCCCGCGGTGGCAATGGCTGCTCCGGCGCCCTGCGACTGTCCGGCCAGAACAATACGCTCTGACACGGGGAACTCCGCTGATTGGACCGCCCGGAGAATATCGAGATTACTGTAGGCGGCCGGGCGGGTGGCCAGATAAGGATGTGTCCCCCTGGTCTCGAGTCCCTGATAGTCAGACGCAACGATGGCATATCCTTGAGCAAGCCATTGCGAGAGGTGCTGATCATGAAACGGCACATAGCCCGTCCAGCTTGGAGCGCACTTGTCGGCAATGCCAACCGTGCCGTGCGACCAAAGCAACAGGGGCCAGCCATCCCGCGGCGGGGGTCCCGAAGGCAGAAATAAGGCGCCAGAGACGACAACAGGGCCCGTATCCGCCAGCCCATCGGTCGAGGAATAAAGCAGACGAATGGCCTCTGCCGCGCCCGGCACACTTTGCCTGGCGGTCAGCGCCTGCGTCCGAAGAAGCTGCCCGGGCGAAGGAATCGGTCCCGAATAAGAATAGAAATCGGATACGCCGCCATCTCCGAGTGTGTGGCGCATATCCATCTCCGGCAACCCGTGGGTCTGGGGATCCAGTGCACAAGCACTCAAACACACGGCCGCGAGGAAGGACAGTATGGTTCGTTTCACGGCACGGGACCCCCCACTCTGCGCTTTGACCCACGTCTTCCACGGTTGCAGCCCGGCAGCAAGCGGCGCGGCCAGGCTCTGCAAGGCCATGACCGCGTCTCAGTTCCTGAAAGGGCCGGCCATTCGCCGGCCGCCTCATGCGGCATTGTGAAACAAGATCTGGCACTGCCGGAAAAATCCCATAAGTCCGTCTGTACAAATTACAGACAGGGGCCCGTCGCGTGTCGTCTTTGCTGAACATCCTTGAGCTTTTTCTGGCTCAGCTGGTTACGGCCGCAACAGGGGGTCGCCCCGACCAGCTGCTTGTCGTTTGCATCGCCCTGAGCTGCACTGCCTATATCATTTATCGCGAAGGGGGGCGGTTCTGGGCTTTCCTCTATTTTGCAACCATCCCGTTCCTGAACTGGTCGTTTGGCGTGATCGAACCTTTCTGCCTGGTGACCCCCGCCTCTGGTGACCCCGGCCGCGTGATGTACGACACCTGTCTGGCGGCCCCCGTGTCTGGCCTGGCCAAAGGGGTCAGCGTGCATCCCCTGACTCTGGTTACAGGTCTGGTTTTCGTCTTCAGGGATTTTGTTCAGCGCAATATGGGACAGAAGGTCCTGATCGTCATGGGGCTGGGGATCGCCTGGGCGTTTTATTATGCCTGGCCCGTCATCGCTCTGGCGTCCGGCATCGCTTTTGCCGTGTCGGAACTGGCCGACTGGGCGCTGTATACCTTTACCCGGTATCGTCTCTCCACCCGGATCCTGCTGTCCTCGGCTCTGGCGGCCCCCATTGATACCACCATCTTCCTGTTCGGGGCTGACCTCGCTGTTCAGATGCAGTTGGGCGAGCCAGCCGGCACAATGCTGCACCCGGCGAACTGGATTGTCTTTGTCATCGGCAAAATGATCGGCGCCTATGTCGTCTCGCGGGCGATCCGGCGGCGGGAGGATGCCGGCCTGATTGATCCGGCCACCATCTGATCAGGAGGGCTGCGGGCGCCAGGTCACGACCTCAACGCCGTCATCCAGGCGTCGGGGCGACGCCGGCACATAGCCTGCTCTGCGCAGAATGTCCGCCGCGGAAAGCCCCTCCTCGTCGACCCCGCGAAAAACGCCCCGGCCGCCGGGCAGGGCAACACCGGCCACGCGGCTGAGATGGAAATGCGTGTAGCGGTCGGGACCCGAGAGAAAGTGATCGAAAACATCACGCCCGCCCGCGACAGCCACGCGGTCGATATCGACCTGAAAGACCCTGAGGGCCACAGACAGATCGATGTTCTCGGGGTTCCAGAACACCGTATCCCCCTCCGATCTGAGATCCCTCACCGACCGGGTCATGACCAGCCTCCGACGGCGCCGGTGATTGGGCGTAGCCTCCTGACTGGCCCGCCCCAGAACCGTCACCTGGGCCGCATCCAGCCCGGCCTGAAAGAACGCCCATTCGGCATCGTTCTTGAGCGCTTCAGGCATCTCTCCGGCCGCATTGGCAATGCGATCATCATCCCCGACCACGGCATAAGCTTCGATCTGCATCGGCTCCTCCCTGCCACCTTAACCGGTTGGCATCGCCCATCTTCTCGCCCGCTCATAGGCGAGGAGCTGTGGCCCATGCAATCCTTCGCTGCCGGCTTTTCTCAGACCGGAAGAAGACCCGCCGGCCACAGGGGCAGTTTGGCCACTTGCGCCGGACACTTCCCTGCCGTCACCCTTGACAATCAAGGCGCGGTCTCGCGCTCTGGGGCCAAATCGAGGAGACAGCCATGACCATGACCGCGATGAGCCGGGACGCGACAAAGGAAAAATACCGTCTGGAACGGGACAAGCGGCTTCGCTCCGATGGCAATGACCAGTATGTCCGGCTGTCGGGGGACCTCGACTCGTTCGCGGTTGACCCCCACACCCCTTTCAAAGAGCGTGCTGCGATTCAGGATCACGTGACCTTTGCCTTCATCGGCGGCGGGTTTGCCGGCCTGGTTGTCGGTGCCCGCCTGAAGGAGGCTGGTATCGACTCGGTCCGCATCATTGAAAAGGGCGGCGACTTCGGCGGAACTTGGTACTGGAACCGCTATCCCGGTGCGCAGTGCGATACGGCCTCCATGATTTACATGCCCCTGCTGGAAGAAACCGGGCATATGCCCACCGAAAAATATGTCCACGGACCAGAAATTCTCGAGCATTGTCAACGCATTGGTAGGCAGTACAATCTGTATGATCAGGCCCTGTTCCACACCGAGGTGGAGGCCCTGGAGTGGCAGGAAGACCAGCAGGTCTGGACCATACGGACCAATCGGGGTGACGCCTTCACAGCGAAATATATCGGCATGGGCACCGGGCCGCTGCATGTTGCAAAACTGCCCGGCATAGACGGTCTGTCCTCGTTTAAGGGAAAGGCCTTCCACACCAGCCGCTGGGATTATGATTATACAGGCGGCGATGCGCGCGGAGCGCCGATGGACAAGCTGGCGGACAAACGGGTGGCCATCCTCGGTACCGGCGCGACAGCGGTACAGTGCGTGCCGCATCTGGCCAAAGCCGCTAAGGAATTGCTGGTGTTCCAGCGCACGCCCTCCTCTGTCGACGAACGCAACAATGGCCCGATCGATCCAGACTGGTTCCAGCAGATAGCGACACCGGGATGGCAGCGGAACTGGTATGACAATTTCGTCGATAACCAGTCTCGGGGACTGCCTGAAAGAGATCTGGCCATGGACGGCTGGACAGAACTCTCGCGCCGGATCCGTGAAAAGGTTCTGGCGCTTCCACCGACCAAGTGGACCCCCGAAACCATGATGGACGCCTTCGAGGATGCCGATTTTGAAAAGATGGACGAAATCCGGGGACGTGTTGACAAGATCGTCAAGGATGAAGAAACCGCCGCCAATCTGAAGGCCTGGTACCGTCAGCTCTGCAAGCGCCCCTGTTTCCACGACGCCTATCTGCAAGCCTTCAACGAACCGGGAACACGCCTGATCGACACGGATGGTCAGGGCGTCAGCCGGGTCACCGAAACGGGCCTCGAAGCCAATGGTCAGCACTATGACGTCGACTGCATCATCTACGCCTCCGGTTTCGAGGTCGGCTCCGATTATACCGAGCGCGCGGGGTTCGATGCGGTCGGCCGCAATGGCCGGGTGCTGTCCAAATACTGGGAGGATGGCATGCGCACGCTGCATGGTCTGCATGTGCACGGCTTCCCCAATATGTTCATCGTCCAGCCCAGTCAGGCCGCCAATCTGATTTCAAACGTCCCCCACAATATTGTGGATCATGCCAAGACCATTTCCTGCATCGTTGCCCACGCAGAGGGACACGGACTGCGAGAAGTAGAGGCGACCGAACAGGCAGAAACAGACTGGGTCAATCAGGTTCTGAGCGGAGCCGGCATGATGATCGGGTCCACCGAATGCACGCCGGGATATTACAACAATGAGGGCAAAGGCCTGACCGACAAGAACCGGCATGGTCTCGGTCATCCCGGGGGCGCGCGCGCCTATTTCCAGCACATTGCGGCCTGGCGCGACTCCGGTGCCTTTT
>CAJXMY010000118.1 GCA_913056435.1 uncultured Hyphomonadaceae bacterium
CAGGCCCGCATCCTGTGGATGGGCGAGGATGCCATGCTGCCCGGTCGGCGCTATCTGATGAAACTGGGTGCCCGCACGGTGACCGGTCTGGTGTCCAATCTGAAATACGGGATCGACATCAACACGCTGGAGGACCGGCCGGCCAAAACGCTGGGGCTGAACGAGATCGGCGTCTGTACGCTGGGGCTCGACCAGCCGATCGCGTTCGACCCCTATGATGAGAACCGCCTGACCGGCGGCTTTATCCTGGTCGACCGGCTGACCCATAATACTGTGGGTCTGGGCCTGCTTGACTTCGCGCTGCGCCGGTCGGGGAACATCCACTGGCAGGCGCTTGATGTGGATCGGGCGACGCTGGCCCGGCAGAAGCATCAGAAGCCGGCCGTGCTCTGGTTTACCGGCCTTTCCGGCTCGGGAAAATCGACCATCGCCAATGCCCTCCAGAAGAAGCTCTTTGCCATGGATAAGCACACGTTTGTGCTGGACGGCGACAATGTCCGCCATGGTCTCAACCGCGATCTCGGCTTCACCGATGCAGACCGGGTGGAGAATATCCGGCGGGTGGCGAATGTCTCTAAACTGATGAGCGATGCGGGCCTGATTACCCTGGTCAGCTTCATCTCTCCCTTCCGCTCGGAACGCCGCATGGCGCGGAACATGATGGCGGAGGGTGAGTTTGTGGAGATCTTTGTCGATACGCCTCTGAACGTGGCCGAGGCGCGCGACGTGAAGGGCCTGTACAAGCGGGCCCGGGCAGGTGAGATCAAAAACTTTACCGGCCTCGATAGCCCGTATGAGGCCCCCGAGACCCCGGAAATCCGGATCAATACGGTCGACTGCTCCGCCGAAGATGCCGCCGACCAGATCATCGCATGGATGGATGAGCGGGGGATGCTCGAGGGCTGATCGGGGCCCCCTTGCCAACTGCCTCGCGATCCCTCACCAGTTGGATAATTTTCGGGAGGATAGAGGCGCCATGAAGACACGAATTACGGAAATGCTCGGCATCGAGAAGCCGATTATCCAGGCGGCTATGGGCTGGATTGCGAGATCCCAGCTGTCCTCCGCCTTCTCAAATGCGGGTGGGATGGGCATTATCGAAACGTCTTCGGGCGAACTGGACGCGATCCGGGCCGAAATCCTCAAAATGAGAGATCTGACCGACAAGCCATTCGGCGTGAACGTCGCACAGGCTTTTGTTCGGGACCCGGACATCATCCAGTTTGTGATCGATCAGGGCATCCGGTTCGTCACCACTTCGGCGGGAAATCCGCGGAAGTATACCGGCCAGCTAAAGGAGGCGGGCCTCACCGTATTCCACGTTGTCCCGTCTTTGAAAGCCGCTCTCGGGGCTATCGATGCTGGTGTGGACGGATTGATCGTCGAGGGGGGCGAGGGAGGTGGATTTAAGAATCCCCGCGATGTCGCGTCGATGGTGTTAATTCCTCAGGTCTGCGAAGCGGTCGATGTTCCCGTTGTCGCGGCGGGCGGGATCATGGATGGAAAGACCATGGCGGCCGCGTTTGCTTTGGGAGCTGAGGGCGTTCTGATGGGCACACGTATTCTGTCCAGCGCGGAGAGCCCGGTGCATCAGAATTGGAAAACGGCAATTGTTGAGGCGGATGCAACCGATACTGTTTTCCTGAACCGTGATGGCCCGGGCCCGGCTTTGCGCGCACTGAGGACAGATAGAACCAGCCGCATCGAGTCGGAGGGTGTCGAGAATATTTTTGGCGAATTCGCGGGAACTCAGGAGGTCTATTTCGGTGGTGATCTTGAGGCAGGGATTGCCCTGACGGGTCAGGTTGCCGGGCGGATTCGCGCGGTCCGGCCGGTGGCGGATATCCTTAATGAGACCATGGCGGAGTACGAAGCTGCGGTCGCGCGCCTGTCTGCGTTGGCGGGTTAAGCCGCATCCTGACCTTCACCCGGGGCCAGAATGGTGCGTTTCCCCGCATGATTGGGCGCCGAGACGACCCCCTCCTCTTCAAGTCGCTCAATCAGGGATGCGGCTTTGTTGTATCCGACTTTCAGGCGACGCTGGAGGTACGAGGTTGAGGCACGGCGATCCCTCAGGACCACGGTTATGGCCTGCGCGTACAGGTCTTCGTCCTTGTCACCGGTCGACGTGCCGAGCATGGCGTCCATGATGGCGCTTCCGGTGCCTTCGTCGGGCTCTTCAAGGACATTTGGGTCGTAATCAGGCTCACCGCAGTGGTCGCGCAACCAGTCTACGACACTCTGAACCTCTTCATCAGAAACAAATGGTCCATGACAGCGTGTCGATTTCACGCCAGCCGCCTGGTATAGAAGATCACCCATACCGAGGAGCTGCTCGGCCCCCTGCTCGCCGAGAATGGTGCGCGAGTCGATCTTTGTGGTGACCATATAGGAAATCCGGGTCGGAAAATTAGCCTTGATCGTGCCCGTGATGACATCAACAGATGGGCGCTGCGTTGCCGTGATCAGGTGGATCCCGGCCGCCCGTGCCATCTGGGCGAGGCGCTGAACGCAGCCTTCGATTTCCTTCCCGGCGACCATCATGAGATCCGCCATTTCATCGATCACGATCACCAGATTTGGAATGTGCTGCAGAGGCAGATATTCGGTTTCGTATTGCGGTTTGCCACGTTCATCGAAGCCGGTTTGGACTTTCCGAGTCATGTCCTCGCCCCGGGACCGGAAATCAGCGGCCTTTTTGTTGAATCCGGCAAGGTTCCGGACACCCGCCTTTGACATCAGCTCATAACGCATTTCCATTTCCCGAACTGCCCATTGCAAGGCAAGGACGGCCTTCTTGGGATCGGTCACGACCGGGCTCAAAAGATGTGGGATGCCTTCATAGATCGATAATTCCAGCATTTTGGGATCAATGAAGATAAAGCGGCACTCTTCGGGCGGCAGGCGATAGATGAGCGACAGGATCATGGCGTTGACCCCGACCGACTTCCCGGATCCTGTCGTCCCTGCGATGAGCAAATGGGGCATTTTAGCAAGCTCGACGACTGTTGGCGCACCGCCTATGTCTTCACCGAGGGCCATTGGTAGGGTGGCCTTGCTCTTGGTGTAGGCGTCGCTATCCAAAAGTGTTCGTAAGTACACAGTCTCGCGGGTATCGTTAGGCAGTTCTATGCCGATGGCGTTCTTCCCCGGGATGACCGCTATTCGTGTGGCGACAGCACTCATCGAGCGGGCGACGTCATCTGCCAGCGAAACGACCCGGGCGGACTTCACACCGGCCGCCGGCTCAAGCTCGAAGAGGGTCACAACGGGGCCGGGCCGGACTTCCCGAATCCGTCCGCGAACGCCGAATTCCCGCAAGACCTCGGCCAGCCGGTTGGCCTTGGCCAGAAGGGCATCCTCATCGACCTGGTCGCGTCGCTGGGGGGGGCGCTGGAGCAGGTCAATCGGGGGCAATTTCGATCCGCGACTGCTGCCGCGCCTGCTTTTACGGGTCTGTGTCGCAGAAGGGCTTCTGATGGTTTTCGCGGGACCTGAGGCCCTTTTGGGTGTCTGTCGGGCCAAAGGCGGAGGGGTGATTTCGGCCAGATCATCCGCATAGGGTTCGCCCTCCAGGGGGGCCGATCCACCCTTTGCGTTCTGGTTTGGGGTACGAATTTCGGTATCTTCTCCTAGAGCTGTCTGGTTCGGTCGGTGCCACCTTTTCAAGAATGTCAGCAGCCGCAGGATGCCTTGTGCCGCTCTGAGGCCGGTTCGGTGCGCGATGGCATGAAAGGCTGCGGCATCCTGCCGGCCCAGTCCAAGGGCGGAAAAAGCAGCGGCAGCGGCCAGCAGGCCAAGTGTGAGCCCGGCCAGAAGTTCAGGGAGAGGCAGCAGTAAAGCCTGAAAGGGAATACTGATCAGGCCGTGCAGCCCGTCCCCAACAATCCCACCGAGTCCGGCTCGGAGGGGCCACGTCGTGGGGACTGGCCAGGAGGCCAGTGCCGCCGCCGACAAGGGAATGGCCAGAGATCCCAGCGCCCACCGCGCCATCATCGGGAATCCGATCAGAACAGCGCGCATGGCGCCGCCGATCATTAGCGCCAGGCCTGCCAGCCAGGCAGACCAGCCAAGAAGCTGTCGGGAGAGGTCAGCAAAAACAGCCCCGGCCTCGCCAAACAGATTGCTCGCTATGTGTTCGGTCGCGCTGTTCCAGCTGGGGTCAGTGGGCTCATAAGAGCCTACGCTACCACAAATGAAGACACCCAGCGCGAACGCACCTGTGCCGGTCAGGATGCGCCAGACAGGATCCGATAAATCGCGGGTTTGATATCTGGTGGGGCCAGCGCCTGCCATGCCTCTCCTCCATGAGATGTCCGGTCAAGTGGACTCACAAGCTGGCAGCGGCTTCTTAAATTGCCCCTAACAGGGCTGCGCCACAAAGAAAAACCCCGGCCAGACGGCCGGGGTTCTGTATTAAGGGTGCGCCAGGGCGCAGACCGGGTCCGCTTAGGAGGCGAATTCCGGATAGGAGTCGACCCCGGTCTCTGCCCGGTCAAGGCCGACCTGCTGATCTTCATCGCTGACCCGAACACCCATGGTGACCTTAAGCAGGGTCCAGACAATGGCCGATGTCGCGCAGACAAAGACACCGGTTGCGACCACACCGACCAGCTGGCCGAAATAGCTGGCGTCGCCGTTGCTCAGAGGAACAATCATCGTACCCCAGATGCCGCACACAAGGTGGGCTGGGATGGCGCCGACTACGTCGTCGATTTTGAATTTGTCGAGCAGCGGCACGGTCAACACGACCAGGATACCGCCGATCGCGCCGATGGCCACAGCCATGCCCATGGACGGCGCCAGAGGCTCAGCTGTGATGGAGACGAGACCACCGATGGCGCCGTTGAAGGCCATGGTGGGGTCCACCTTACCTTTGTACAGGACGGCTGTGAGGATCATCGCGGCCAGAACGCCACCCACAGCGGCCATATTTGTGTTCGCGAAGATTGTGGCAACAGCGTTGATGTCATCAAATGTCCCAGCGGCGAGCTGAGAGGCGCCATTGAAGCCGAACCAGCCAAACCACAGGATGAACGTTCCGAGCGCTGCCAGGGGGATGTTCGATCCGGGCATTGGGTTGATTGTCCCGCCGAAATATTTCCCGGCGCGGGGTCCAATGATCAGAGCACCCATCAGCGCAGCCCAACCACCCGTTGAGTGGACGAGTGTGGATCCTGCGAAGTCAGAGAAACCGAACTGGCTGTCAAGAGCGCCGCCGCCCCACTCCCAGCTGATCACAGTCGGGTAGATGAAGGCTGCGAGAACAGCGGTAAAGATCAGGAAAGGCCACAGCTTCACCCGTTCCGCCACCGTTCCGGATACGATAGACGCCGCGGTGGCGACGAAGACCATCTGGAAGAACCAATCAGAGCTTGCAGCATATCCGGTGTCCAGAGACTCGGACGGTGACCACGGAATTTCTGCCGGCAAGCCAATCCAGCCTGCGGCCAGGGTCGACCCGGGATACCCGACATTATAGCCAACCAGCCAGAACATCAGGCCCGCGACGGAAAACAGCCCGACATTTTTGAGGGACTGCATGGAGGCGTTTTTGGAACGCACAAGACCTGCTTCGAGGCAAAGGAAGCCCGCCGCCATGAACATGACGATCAGGCCTCCGATGAGGAACAGGTAAGAATTATCGACATAAGCGCTGACGGCGCTGGCTTCCTGGGCCATGGCGCTGAGCCCTGCCCCGGCTGCGAGTGGCAGGAGCATTACGCCCCGCCCTGCACGTTTCATCCAAGTTTGCATGCTTACTCCTGAAGTCATGGTTGAAATTGTGTGGCCAAAAAACGCGATGTCCGTGTTCGGACCAGAATTAACAGTTTGTCATTCCCGGTGAGCTGCAGCTTGACCAAAATTTGGGCACGGTGTGGGGCATCCGCCCGGTTGTGTGTCAGCCATGGACGTCGGGAACCGGAAAGATTATGGGTCCGGATATGAGCACGAAGCTGTATGATGTTGCTGTTGTGGGTGCCGGACCCGTTGGTTCGACGCTGGCCCTTGGAATGAGCAAGCTGGGTCTTCAAACCGCCTTGATAGATGGGCGCGACCCGACTGTGGCCCCTGCTGTCGACGGACGGAATTTCGCCCTGGTGGCGGGCAGCCAGCGCTTGTTTGCCTATCTCGGCCTCAGCGACGCCCTTGAGGCATTCGGGCAAAGCTTGCACGGCCTTGAGGCCGTCGATGGCGGATCACACCTGTTTGGCCGCCCTGCTGTGATGTTTTGTGACCAAGACCTCGAAAGTGCCGATCCAGATGAATCCCTTGGCGTTATGGTGCAGGCGGAAAAACTGCAGGCGGCGTTGGACGCGGCTGTGTCCGGCGCCACGGGTTTGACCCGATACGCACCGGCGCAATTCGTCAGCCTCGCGGCTCGCGAGGGCTGTGTTGAACTCCTGACCCATGGATCGGCCGCTATAAAAACCAGGCTTGTGGTTGGAGCGGATGGGTTGCGGTCCGCTGTTCGTGACGCACTGGGCATCCAAACCGAGGGCCGGGATTATGGAAAATCGGTCTTCACCGCCAATGTTCATCTCGAACGACCGCACCAGGGTATCGCGCGGCAACTTTTTTTGCCTGAGGGGCCTTTCGCCATTCTGCCGCTTCCAGGCAACCGGGCTAATCTGGCCTGGTATATGAAACGCGGGGCGGCGGAGGCCTTGTCGGGCTGCTCGAAGTCGGAAATTGAGAGAGAGCTCAATGACCGACTTTCTGACTTTGCGGGTCGCATGACCCTTGAGGGGCATGCCGGATCTTACCCTCTGATCCTGCAAGTCGCACAGGACCTCGTTGCCAAACGCGGTGTGATCGTTGGAGACGCCGCGCGCCGGGTCAATCCGCTGGCGGGACAGGGTT
>CAJXMY010000119.1 GCA_913056435.1 uncultured Hyphomonadaceae bacterium
ACACAGATTCTGAATCATGAAGCCTGTCCGGTGCTCATAACCATTGAGTGTCACAAAGATAACCATTTGTCAGGTTGATGAAAAGACAAAATGACATTAGCGCCTGCACAACCAGACAGCAGAAACAAAATTCAAGGAATATTAAGTATGGGCGGCTACAGCTGTTTCAGGATAAGTCCATGTTCCAACTTGTGGTTTACCGACCTCTGCTTTATTCTCTATAACAAAACAATCTGGGCGGGCCATCACCGCTTGTAGTAATTTTGTGCTAAGAGCATGCCCAGGGCAAGATGTTGTGAGCTTTGCTCGGATAGCCATACCAAGCAAATATAAGTCACCTAAACAGTCAAGGGTCTTGTGGCGCACAATATCTGGGGCTCGAATAAGAAAGACGGTCCGGTCAAGCAAATCGCCCAGTCCTTTACGGTGGACGACTCAGACCAGGTGATGCTGGTGACGAATGCAGGACAGCTTATTCGGACTCCTGTTGACCAGATCCGGATTGCGGGCCGCGCCACAGGCGGGGTCTGGGTGCTGCGAACACGTGAGGATGAGCGGGTTGTTTCTGTTGCACGTCTTGAGGATGCCGGCGAAGACGATACAGAAGACACCGAAGGCGCCTGATACGGGGATCGGCAACCCGGGCGCGTGGAGGACAGTATGGAACGGGTAGGACTATATCCGGGCACTTTTGATCCGGTGACGATGGGGCATCTCGACATTATCGGTCGAGGCATGAAGCTTGTTGACCGGCTGATTATCGGCGTGGCCATCAGCGAGGCCAAACGTCCCCTGTTTTCGCTGGATGAACGCATTGCCATGATGGAGGAAGAGTGCGCGCAGCTTGAGGGCGCGCAGCTGGCCAAGGTTGAGGTTCGCCCCTTTGATGGCCTGCTGATGCATTTTGCCGAAAAGTCTAACGTGAATGTCATTGTTCGTGGCTTGCGTGCGGTTTCGGACTTCGAATATGAGTTCCAGATGACCGCCATGAATGAGCAGCTGAACCGGGACATTGAAACGGTTTTCCTGATGGCCGATGTTCGTCATCAGGCGGTGGCCTCACGGCTCGTCAAGGAAATTGCCCGGTTCGGCGGCGACATAACCCCGTTTGTGACACCGGTGGTGAAAGACCGCTTGCTGGAGAAATATCGCTGATGAGTATTCGGACACTGATGGGCGCCGCGGCCCTTTTCGGTTTTGTGGCCTGCAGTGGGGCGACCGACGGTCTCGCCCAGGAGACTGATCCGGTTGTCGCGCCCACGCTTGCGGATGTTGACGCCAACCCGGCGCACTGGCGGGTTGTTGATCCGGATAATCTGGTCCTTTTTGAAACCACAAAAGGCCGGATCGTGCTTGAGGTGTTCCCTGAAGTCGCTCCGGCGCATGTCGCTCATTTCAAAGCCTATATTCGGGCGGGTCTTTATGACAGCACCCTGTTCCACAGGGTGATCAAGGGATTCATGGCCCAGGGTGGAGACGTCGCCGCCATTCATGGTGCCGAGGCCATGCTTGGCCCTATACAGGCCGAATTCACCTTTCGGCGGGCGCCGGAGACTTTTCCCATTGATGTGATTGGCCCCTCTGACTCCGCTGAGGCCGGGTTCTTCAGAGGCGTGCCCATCCGGACACAGGCGCAGTTCCTTGCGGACATGTCTTTCGATGGACAGGTCGAAAGCTGGATCCCCCATTGTGCCGGCGTGCTCTCGTCTGCGCGGACCAACGATCCGGACAGTGCCGATGCCCAATTCTTTCTGATTTCTGATCAGGGACAGCATCTCGACCGGCAGTACACGGCCAAGGGGCGGGTCCTGCAGGGACTCGAGGTCGTCAAGGCGATCAAGCTGGGGCCGGAACCCAATGGGTTTCCCATCGCCAATCCGGATATCCTGCAATCCGCGCGGCTTGTATCCGATCTGCCTGAGGCTGACAGGCCCATTGTTTATGTCCAGAGAACCGACTCCCCGGAATGGATTGACCGCCGGGCTGAGGCGGATCAGAGACGGACGAGGATCTGTGACCTTCCGCCAGTGCCGGCAGTCATCGTTGAGTGAGCGCACCGGACCCGCTTTCCGAATTTGACTTTGATCTGCCCGAGGCCCGCATCGCCTTGCGGCCGGCGGAGCCGCGGGATTCCGCCCGGCTTCTCGTGGTTCATGGGGATGGCCGCCTGGAGGACTCTTCAATCCGGTCGCTTCCCTCCTGGCTACGGGCGGGAGATGGCCTGGTGTTCAACGATACGAGGGTCCTGCCGGCCGCTCTTCAGGGGATCCGCCGTGCGCGCACGGCACTGGGTCAGGATATCACGGCCACCGTCAATCTGGTTGCGCGTCTGGGCCCCGGGGCCTGGCTGGCGCTCGCCCGCCCTGGAAAACGGCTGAAGCCCGGGGACCGGATCGACTTTGGCCCGGACTTCTCGGCGGCGGTTCGGGAAAAGCGGGAAGGCGGGGAGGTGGTGCTGGACTTTGACCGGCAGGACGCAGCGCTGGAGGATGCGCTGGACCGGTTTGGCGCCATGCCGCTTCCGCCCTACATTGCGCGGCGCCGTGCCGCCGATGCGGCAGACCGGATGTCCTATCAAACTCAGTTTGCCGCTGGCCCGGCTGACTCGGTTGCGGCCCCGACAGCCGGGCTGCATTTTACACCTGATCTGATGGCGCGGATAAAGGCGCACGGTGTCGCGCAGGATTTTGTGCGTTTGACCGTCGGATTGGGAACCTTTGCACCGCTGCGGGCGGACCAGATCGAGGCGGGGCGGTTGCATGCTGAGTACTGTTCTGTCGACGCCGGTGTGGCCGATCGCATCAACCTTATGCGCAAACGGGGGGGACGCTGTATCGCGGTCGGCACCACCGCTCTGAGGACGCTCGAAAGTGCCGCCAGGCCTGGGGGGGAGTTAGGCGCGTGGGCTGCGGAAACGGATATCTTCATTCGGCCGGGGGATCCGGTCCGGATCACCGATGGTTTGTTGACCAATTTCCACCTGCCGCGCTCAAGCCTGTTCATGCTGGTCTGTGCGCTCATGGGAACCGACGTGATGAGGGCAGCCTATGCCCACGCGATCAGCGAAAACTACCGCTTTTATTCTTATGGGGACGCCTGTTTGCTACTGCCATAGGGCAGGTTGTCAAAGGCTCCGCTCGGTCTGTGTCCCCTGCTGAATCACCTGATCGCAAGCCCGCACCACTTGTGGGCCATGGAGAAAGCGGTTGCGCATCCGGGCATATAAGGGGGCGAAATCCCGGTCGACGGTGGCGTGGAACAGGTCCTCATAGGACGAGATCACAAAATAGGTTTGCTGGAAGTCGTCAATTTTATAGTCCGTGCACATTACGCGTTCGAGGTCGAACCGAAGTCGGTTTGGCGACGGGCTTTCCAGACAAAAGACGGTTTCTGCCGGCGAGGACAGGATCCCGGCACCATAGATTCGAAGGCCCTCTGGTGTCTCGATCAGCCCGAATTCCACCGTGTACCAGTACAGGGCGGCCAGATTTCGCAAGCCGCAGTGGCGCAGGCTTCGCAGCCCGCCTTCGCCATAAGCCTGCATGTAATTCGCGAAGACCGGGTCCGTCAGCATCGGGACATGACCAAAGACATCATGAAAAACATCAGGTTCCTGGATGTAGTCGAACTGGTCTGGCCGCCGAATGAACGTGCCCGCCGGAAACTTCCGGTCAGCCAGGAGGGCAAAGAATTCCGCATCCGGAACCAGCCCGGGGACACCGACCACCTGCCAGCCTGTGAGGGCCTCGAGGGCCTCCGAGAGTTCATTAAAGTTAGGGATACCGCCGGCATGAAGGTCGAGGGCTGTGAGGCCGCCCATAAACGCCGGCGCGGCACGCCCGGGCAGGAGCGCCGCCAACCGGTCATACAGTCGTGTCCAGGTTTGATGGTCTTCCAGACTGTAGGCAGCCCAGTTCTGGTCAATCAGTGAGGATGTCATATCACAGCCTCTCACATTAGTTGCAATCGCAACAGTCTACTTTAGGGTGGGGCGTCTGTCGACGGTGTTCGGGGGAAGAAAATGCGTATGAGGCTTTATGATTACTGGCGCTCCTCTGCCGCCTACCGGCTGCGGATCGCTTTCAATCTGAAACAGGTTGATATCGATCTCGAGGAGGTGGATTTGCATCCCGCTGTCCGGGCGCATCTGTCGGAGCCTTATGCCGGGATCAATCCGCAGAGGCGCGTGCCCGCGCTGGCCACTGAGACGGGTCTCTTTAATCAGAGCATGGCGATTCTGGAGTGGATCGAGGAAACGTGGGCAGACCCTCCGCTCCTGCCGCGGGATCCGGACATGCGGCTTCGGTCCCGAGCATTCGCGCAGACGGTTGCATGCGACATTCACCCGCTGAACACGCCGGCGGTTCTGGGGGAACTTCGCCATCGCTTTGGGGCGGATCAGGCCGACCTGGATGCATGGTATGGACATTGGATCTGCAGAGGCTTCGGGGCCCTCGAAACAGAGATATCCTTATCGGGGGGGAGCTTTCTATTTGGGGACCAGCCGAGCTTTGCAGAAATTGCGCTCGTCCCTCAAATGTATAATGCCCGACGGTTCAAGATCGATGTAAGCGCATTTCCCAAGCTCGTCGAAATCGATGCGGCATGCCAGCAATTACCGGCCTTTCGGGCCGCCGCACCTGATGCCGTCCGCCCAAGCTAGTTGCGCTGAGCGGGTTTGAGGACATAGCCCTGTTCCGTTCTTTCAAACAGCTTGGCAATATCGGGATGAGCAATCTGGGCGGTGCTGTCGTCGGGTGTGAGATTCTGTTCTGACACATAGGCGACATAGTGGGTGCGATCATTCTCGGCGAAGAGATGATAATAGGGTTGGTCTTTTTTCGGACGGACCTCTTCGGGGATCGCTTCGTACCATTCATCGGTATTGGAAAAAACCGGGTCGACATCGAAGATGACGCCCCGGAAGTCGAACAGCCGGTGCTTGACGATCTGACCAATCTGATACTTCGCTTCCCGCGTGGGGATGGCGTTGTACAATGGCTCCTCCTCGGGGGCAGGAGTCATGGCAATGTCGAGTTCCTCAGGCGCAGGGACCTCGGCCAGTGACACCGCCTCCGGCACGGGAGCGTCGGGCTGCTCCTTGCGGCGGAACAGCTGAAAAGGAAGACGAAAGAGATTTCGACGTTGGCCCATGGAGATAGGGTGTGCTACATTGGGCAACAAGATACAAGATTTGGGCCGCACATGGCTTTTGAAAAGACCGCGGGACACCGCGCCGGAGGACACCGGGCGCGGCCTCGCACACGCCGCAGGGGACCGCTTTACGCTGCGGTCGACCTTGGCACGAATAATTGCCGGCTTCTGATTGCCGCCCCGAGCCGGGCGGGATTCAGCGTGCTGGATTCCCATTCGCAAATCGCCCGGCTCGGGGAAGGGCTCAATTCCACCGGCCGGCTTTCGGACGCGGCGATCGACCGGGCCCTTGATGCCCTGAGGCGCATCTCGGGCAAGCTCAAAGCCAAGAAGGTGGCCCATGTGCGCTGCATTGCCACGGAAGCCTGTCGGCAGGCGGAGAATGGTCCGGACTTCATTGAACGTGTTCGGGCTGAAACTGGCCTGAACTTCCGGATTATTTCCTCTCACGAGGAAGCCCGCCTCGCCATGGTCAGCTGTCATGATCTTATTCGGCCGGATGCGGACCATGTTCTGGTGGTGGATATTGGTGGAGGATCGACAGAAATCCTGCTGGTCGACACCCGGGATCTTGGAGACCGTCCTTTGCAAGGCTTGCTCCACCGCCCCGCAATCAGAAGCGTCGTCAGCCTCCCGATCGGTGTGGTCACGCTGACAGAAGCATTCAGTCATCTCGAACCTGACGCCGCGACACTGGCCATGCGAGAGTATGCGCGATCGCAGGTGGCGACCTGGCATCAGGCCGATCAGGTGCGAACGCTTCTGTCCGGGAGATCGGGTCATATTGTCGGGACCAGCGGAACGATTACCTGCCTGACAGGGGTTCATCTCGGCCTGACGCGCTACCGGCGCGACAAGGTCGACGGGCAGTGGATTACGCATGAGGCGATGATGCAGGTTATTGAGGACCTGCACAGGGCGGGGGAGGCCGGGCGCGTGGCCTATCCGACCATTGGTCTGGATCGGGCCCCGCTCATGATGGCCGGCTGTGCCATTGTCGAGGCCGTCTGGTCGCTCGCGCCCGAGGTCCCCATGCGCGTTGGCGACAGAGGGCTCCGCGAAGGTTTGCTTTTGACCATGATGCAGGGGCCGAAGCGCCGCCGGACACGCCGCAGGCGAAAGGGCTCATCTGCCCCGGGCCGGGCCGGCGATCCGCAATCCGGCTCCGAGGGAGGTTCCCATGTCGGATGATGGCAAGCGGCGCTGGCGCGGGCCGGGTGATCAGGCCTTGAGAGGGTCAGGCCGGCGCGTTCATGAACGTAAGACCACCGCGTATAATGCCCGGTCTGAAAGCTCGAAGAAATGGATTGAGCGGCAGCTGTCGGATCCCTATGTCCAAAAGGCGAAACAGGAGGGCTATCGGGCGCGGGCGGCCTACAAGCTGATCGAAGTCGATGAGAAGGCCCGGTTGTTGCGCCCCGGCCAGCGCATTGTCGATCTCGGCTGTGCCCCTGGGGGCTGGCTGCAGGTTTGTGCCCAGAGGGGTGCGACAGAGCTCGTGGGTATCGACCTGTTGCCCGTCGAGCCAGTGGGCGACGCCCATATCGTTCAGGGAGATATCGAGGGCCCGGAGGATGTTGCCCGTATGGTGTCAGGCCTGAGCGGGGCCCCTGACCT
>CAJXMY010000120.1 GCA_913056435.1 uncultured Hyphomonadaceae bacterium
CGACTTGGCCAGGCCAGTCGGGCGCCACGCTGGGCGATCGCCCATAAATTCCCGGCCGAAAAAGCCGTGACCCGGCTTGAGGCCATCGACTTGCAGGTGGGCCGAACCGGCACACTCACTCCGGTTGCACGTCTCGTTCCCGTGACGGTGGGCGGCGTCGTGGTTTCGAATGCAACCCTCCACAATGAGGATGAGATTGCGCGGCTGGATGTGCGGGAAGGCGACCAGGTGGAGGTTCAGCGGGCGGGTGATGTGATTCCTCAAATCTTGCGGGTCGTTGATGCAGGTGGTGCAGAACGGGCTGCCGCATTCATAATGCCGCAGACCTGTCCGGAGTGTGGATCTGCGGCCGTCCGGGAAAAGGATGAAAAGGGTGAAGCGGATGTCCGGCGGCGGTGTACAGGGGGATTAATTTGCCCGGCTCAGGTCATTGCGCGTTTGAAGCATTTCGTATCCCGCAAGGCACTTGATATCGAGGGTCTTGGTGCCCGGCAAATTGAGCTGTTCTATGAGCGTGGTGTGATCCGTGCACCTCACCATCTTTTTCAGCTCGCTTCGCGCGTCGCGGAAGCGGGCCTGCCCCCCCTCCAGACATGGGAGGGGTTCGGCGAGACCTCTGTTCGGAACTTGCTCGCATCCATTGACCGTCATCGCGAGGTTCCCTTTGCCCGTTTCCTGAATGGCCTGGGCATCCGTCATGTCGGTGAAACCACATCCGGCCTTCTGGCGCGAACCTATGTCAGCTGGCCCGCATTCTGGACCGATGTTGTGGACGCAACAGCGACGCCTGGCGGGAATGCGGAGACTCAGCTGCTGTCCATTGACGGCATTGGACAAACCGCTGTGGACAGTCTCAAGGCGTTTGCTGCAGAACCCCATAATCAGGACATGCTGGCGGCTCTTTTGGCCGAAGTGAGCGTCATGGACGGCGAAGCACCAAGCAGTGACAGTCCCATAGCCGGAAAAACCGTTGTCTTCACGGGGACCCTTGAAACCATGACCCGGGATGAGGCTAAGGCACGGGCCACCGCTTTGGGGGCGAAAGTGTCCGGTTCGGTCTCTGCGAAAACCGATATTTTGGTCGCAGGACCGGGGGCAGGCTCAAAGCTGAAAAAAGCAGAAAGCCTTGGTCTGACCATTCTGAGCGAAACTGCCTGGATAGAGTTTATCGCCTCCTGATTAGAGCGGCGCGCACGCGACCTCAAGCCAGGCCAAATCTTCCACCGGGAGATGCGGTCCGATCTCGGCCAACACCCGTGCGTGGTAGTCATTGACCCAGGCCATGTCAGAGGATGACAGAAGGTTCGGGTCGATCAGGGCCCGCGCCAGCGGGGCGAAGGTCAGGCATTCGAAGCCCAGCATGGGTCGGTCACCGCCTTCGATCTCTTCAGCCGGGGTCACAAATTGCAGGTTCTCGATCCGGATGCCGTGCGAGCCGACTTTGTAATAGCCCGGCTCATTCGAAACGATCATGCCGGGTTGCAATGCGGTGCTGTTCCAGACCTTCGCAATCCGTTGAGGGCCCTCATGAACGCCAAGATAGACCCCGACACCGTGACCCGTCCCATGATCGTAATCAAGGCCTGCCTGCCACAGGGCATGGCGGGCCAGAACGTCAATATGTGTTCCTGTCGTGCCCTCTGGGAACCGGACGCTATCCAGGGCGATATGCCCCTTAAGCACCAATGTGTAATGGCGCTGCATTTCGGCGCTGGGCCTGCCAATCGCAACCGTCCGGGTCACATCTGTGGTCCCGTCCAGATACTGGCCGCCACTGTCAACCAGGTATAGGGTTCCCCGCTCTAGCCTGCGATTGCTCGCCGCGGAGACCCTGTAATGGGGTAAGGCGCCATTGGGCCCCGCTCCGGAAATCGTTTCGAAAGAGAGGTCCTGTAGATCGGTGCTCAGATCCCGAAGGCTTTCAAGTTTCAGCGCGGCATCAATCTCCGTCACTGTGCCAGACTGGGCCTCGGTATCCAGCCAGTGCAGGAATCGTGTGAGCGCCACCCCGTCCCGCTTGTGAGCGGCCTTGGTCCCGTCAATCTCCACGCGGTTCTTACAGGCTTTTGGCAAAAGAACCGGATCTTGCTGTCGCACGACCGTCGCCCCGGCCTCCTCCAGAATGTTGAAAAACCACGCTGAAGCTTGTGCCGGGTCGAGACTGATCCGTTGGCTAGAACAGTCCTTCAGGCGTGGAACGAGTGCCGCCATCGGTTGAAGCGTTACCTGATTTCCCAGATGGGTCGCCAGACCCTCTGAGACCTTTTCTGGTTCCAGGAAGAGATCGGCAGAGCCATCCCGCCGGAGAATAGCCCGACCCAGCGGAAGTGGACTGCACGCCACATCGCCGCCGCGGATATTGAACAGCCAGGCAAGGCTGGCCGGTGCCGTAATGATGACGGCGTCTAAGCCCTCTTGATCCAGCTCCTCAGCGATCGCGCGGCGTTTGTCTTCAGAGGAACGACCGGCCATCTTCAGGGGATGGGGAACCACAAGACTCATCGGCTGATCCGGGCGATCGGACCATGCCAAGTCGACCGGGTGGGTCTCGACGGCGGTCAGCCGGGCCCCGGCGCGCTGTGTGGCCTCGGCCAGGCGTTCCACATCATTTGGCGCCATCAGTGCCGGATCATAGCCAATCGTCAGACCGGAGAAGACCTGTCCGGACAGCCAGCCAAACGGACCCGGGTCGGGAATATCCACCCGTTCGAAGAGGTCGGGATCAGTCTGATCTGCTGCCTGAACAGTGTAGCGCCCATCGATAAATAAAACCGCCCGGTCGGCAAAAACAAAGGCTGATCCAAAAGATCCTGTAAAACCAGTTGCCCAAGCCAAGCGTTCGTTTGCCGCGGGCAGATATTCGTTCTGATACTCATCTTCGTGGGGAATGTAGATGCCGTCCAACCCCATGTCTGCCATCACTTTTCGTAAGTGAGGGAGATTTGCGCGGCCAATCTGGGGACCGCCTTTCACGTCAAAATTCTGTCTCATAAGGACAGGATAAGCCGAATGGCTTCCGCCGCCTAGTCCTTCCTTCGTGTGGCTGTCCTCGGGACCTCACAGCGCCGACAGAGCCGGTCTCAGGCCTGTCGCGGGGCAGCCGATCGGGCCGACCGCCGCAGCACGAGGGTCGACCAGCCGTCCCGGCGGATCCTCTGGGTCAGGGCCAGGCCTCGGCTGATATAAGCCTGGCGCACCAGCGGTTCCTGTCGGGTCAGCAGTCCGGACAGGATGATCTGTCCCCCGGGGGCCAGCAGCCGGATCAGGTCGGGGGCCAGACGGGTCAGTGGCCGGGCCAGAATATTGGCAAAGATCAGATCATAGGGCGCTGCGGTCTGAACCCGGCTCAGAGTCGCGCCGCGACCGGTCAGCATGCGGGCTCGGGCGGCCACCCGGTTCTTGGCCATATTTTCCCGCGCAACGCGGATGCTCTGGGCGTCAATATCGGTGCCGAGAGCGAGGTCGGCCCCGGTCTTGAGCGCGGCAATGGCCAGAACACCTGACCCGGTGCCGACATCCAGCACACGCCGGGGGCGCTGCGACCGGCGAAGGGTTTCATAGCCCAGAAGGCAGCCCAGCGTGGTGCCATGATGACCCGTGCCAAAGGCCGGACCGGCTTCGATCAGGATCCCGGTTCGGCCGGGTGCGGTCCGGGTCAGGGCGTGACTGCCGGCCACAATAAAGCGGCCGGCTTCAACGGCGGGCAGCCCCTCGAGCGACAGCGTGACCCAGTCGCGGTCTGCAAGCGGCTCAATCACGGGCGACAGGCCCGGCGCGGCCTGCCGGATCAGCTCCGCGCAGGCCTGGGCCGCCGCTTCGGTCTGGGCATAGGCGCTCAGCTGCCAGGTCAGCCGCGTGTCCTCCTTCCCGTCCACAGCATCGGCGGGGGAGGGGTCGCTCCAGGCCAGGCGGTCCCAGGCGGTTTCGATGTCGTGGCGCGGACCACGGGCGCTGATTTGGTACATGACGGGCCCATAGCATCCGCCGCCGTCGCGCGATAGCGCTGGTCACACCAAACCAGCACGCTATAAGACCGCCATGGCAGACTCACTGAACATTGCGATCAACGGCATTGCGGGCCGCATGGGGCAACAGCTCGTGGCGGCGGCCCTGGCCCGCGGACACAGCTTATCCGGCGGAAAGGAAGCGGATAAGTCGGCCCATATTGGCCGGACCATTGCGGAACTGACGGGACAGCCAGCGGCCACCGGAGCGGTGTCAGAGCGGCTTGAAACGGCTCTTGCCGGGGCTTCGGTGTGGATCGATTTCACGGTTCCGGCGGCGACGCTCGAGGCGCTGGAGCACATCGCCGGTCGCGGCGGGATCGCCCTTGTGATCGGAACGACCGGATTCAGCCCCGGGGAGGAGGCCCGGATTGCCGAGGCGGCCTCGCGGCTGGCCATTGTGAAGGCCGGAAATTTTTCGCTGGGCGTGACCCTCTTGCAGGGGCTGGTCCGCCGGGCGTCCGCCGCGCTGGGGCCAGAGTGGGATATCGAGATCTCAGAGACCCATCACCGGCACAAGAAGGATGCCCCCTCCGGGACCGCACTGATGCTGGGGGAGGCGGCGGCGGACGGTCGCGGGGCGCCACTCGAGGCGCTGCGTTCGGCGCCTTATGATGGCCCCGACGCCGCCCGGGCGCCCGGCACGATCGGTTTCTCCGTCCGCCGCCTTGGCGGCGTGATCGGGGAGCACGAGGTCCGGTTCGGAGCGCTGCAGGAAACGCTCAGCCTGACGCACATGGCCCTCGACCGGTCGGTCTTTGCCCATGGGGCCATTCAGGCCGCCGAATGGGTCGCGGGCCGTCCCCCCGGCCTGTACAGCATGGATGACGTGCTGGGGCTTTGACCCTGCGAGACCGTTGCCAACCTGCGGTTCCTGTACCAGTTGTGAACAGGAGACAGCGGGAGGCAGGACATGGCGCATCAGCGTGACTTCGACGTGATTGTTTACGGCGCGACCGGTTATACCGGGCGCCTGGTGGCCGAGTATCTGGCCCGGCAGTATGGGCAGGGTGGCAAGGTCCGCTGGGCCATGGCGGCCCGCAGTGCCGAGAAACTGGCGGCGGTGCGGGACGAGATCGGGGCACCGCCAGACACCCCGCTGATCACCGCCGATTCAGAGAATGCCGACAGCCTTGCCGCGATGGCGGCGCGGGCTGCGTGTGTGGCCACCACGGTCGGCCCGTACCAGCTTTATGGCGAGCCGCTTCTGGCGGCCTGCGCGGCGGCCGGAACGGATTATGTTGATCTCTGCGGAGAACCGGCATGGATGCACCACATGATTGCGAAATATCAGGACACGGCCCACGAGAGCGGTGCGCGTCTGGTCTTTTCCTGCGGCTTTGACTCCATCCCCTTTGACCTTGGCGTCTGGTTTCTGGAACAGGAAGCTCAGGCACGCTTTGGGCGCCCGGCGACACGGGTGAAAGGCCGGGTTCGGGCGATGCAGGGCAAGTTTTCCGGCGGGACCGCCTATTCCATGCGGGCGACCATGGCCTCTGTGGCCAAGGATCCCTCCCTGATCGGCCTTCTGGTGAATCCCTTCAGCCTCGCCAATGGGTTTGAGGGGCCACCGCAGCCGTCAGGCGATGCGCCGGTGGAGGACACCGA
The DNA here is from genome assembly GCA_913056435.1 of uncultured Hyphomonadaceae bacterium. Classification (GTDB taxonomy): domain Bacteria; phylum Pseudomonadota; class Alphaproteobacteria; order Caulobacterales; family Hyphomonadaceae; genus Henriciella. The sequence goes on from CAJXMY010000120.1 coordinate 5,613, forward strand.
CATCGGGTCCTGGTCGGCGCCCTTTATCATGGCCACCATCAATACCAAGAATATTCATCGGTCCAATGCGTTGCTGGGCCATGCTTATGGCGAGGCCTTCGTCTATGATGAGATGATGCTGACCGGACCGGGCGAGGCGGGAAAAGCGATGGCGGAGGCCCTGACAGGGGTCGACATGATGGGCGGCGAGGATGCCCCCAAGCCCGGCGAGGGCCCCACGCTGGAAGAACGAGAGACCGGTTATTATGATGTCCTGTTCCACGGCACCACCGCGCAGGGCGAGGTGATCCGGGTCGGCGTGAAGGGCGACAAGGATCCGGGTTATGGCTCGACCAGCAAGATGCTGGCGGAGGCCGCCCTGACGCTGGCGCAGGATGGTCTTGAGACACCGGGCGGTGTCTGGACGCCCGCGCCGGCCATGGGGGGGGCCTTGCTGACCCGCCTGCAAGCTCATGCGGGGCTCAGCTTTGAGGTTGAGTCCTGACCATCGGAACAGTCCGAATCTGACGAAATGGAGAGAAGACATGGCAGAAGCCTTTATCATTGACGCCTGCCGCACCCCGCGCGGCATTGGCAAGGTTGGAAAGGGGGCTCTGGCTCACCTGCACCCTCAGCACCTCGCCGCCACGGTTCTGGCCGGGCTGCGCGAGCGCAACGACCTCGATACGTCGAAGGTGGACGACATCATCTGGGGCACTTCCAGCCAGCGCGGCGCCCAGGGGGCCGATCTGGGACGCATGGCGGCGCTCGATGCCGGCTATGACGTCAAGGCGTCCGGCGTGACGCTCGACCGGTTCTGCGGGTCCGGCATCACTTCGGTGAGCCTCGCGGCGGCACAGGTCATGTCCGGCATGGAGGACACGGTCATTGCCGGCGGTACCGAAATGATGAGCTACACCGCCTCTACCGCGGACCCGACCAAGCCCCCCATGATGGATGCCGGGAACCTTCACCTGCGCGATCTGCACCCTCAAAGCCAGCAGGGCTGTTGCGCCGATGCCATTGCCACGCTCGAGGGAATCGATCGCGACGCAGTCGATGACTTGGCGCTGGTCAGTCAGGAGATCGTGTTGTTCGACATGACCGTCGCCGAGAACATCGCCTGCGGCCGCCACGACGCGACGCGGGAGGAGATC
>CAJXMY010000121.1 GCA_913056435.1 uncultured Hyphomonadaceae bacterium
AGGTTGGACAGGGTATTCCACCACTCGGCCACGTAGGGACTGACCACGTAATTGTGCTCGCACCAATCGATGGCGGATGTGGGAGGTGCCCAGAATCCAGGGCTATCATTATTAGCGAGGTAGGCCTCGGGTGTCTCGGCCGGCACCGCAGGGATAGACGCCCCCGCCATGATGAAGCCGAAATGATGCAGGGGATAGGACGGGTCGGGTGCGAGGATCACGTCCCCGGGCGCGGTGATCGCCTGCGCCAGATTGGCAAAACCTTCCTTGGAGCCCAGCGTGACGACGACTTCCCGGTCGCGGTCCAGAGATACCCCAAAACGGCGTTTATAGTAATCGACCAGAGCCCGCCTCAGTCCGGGGATCCCACGGGAGGCCGAGTACCCATGAACATCCGGTTTCCGGGCCGTCTCGACGAGCTTATCCACAATATGCTGAGGCGTCGGCATGTCCGGATTGCCCATGCCCAGATCAATGATGTCGGCGCCCGCCGCCCGAAGCTCCGCTTTGCGCCGGTTGACCTGTTCAAAAACATAGGGCGGCAAACGCCGGATTTTGTGAAACTCGCCACCCATGGGGCCACTCCAATCAGTTACATCCCGCCCGCTTACAACCGGGCACGCGGAACGTCAAAACGTGCCTTGAGTCGGGCGACATCCTCGTCTGTCAGGAAGTCGGGCTCCGGCACCGCCTCATCCATGTCGGCGGCCACCTGCCGAACCCAGACACGCATCTCCTGCGCCGTTTCCATGGCCGGCGCCGCGCGGTCGGCGCCTAGAAACCGCGCCTTCGCTGCCATCGCCTTTGCGCCGCTCAAAGGCAGCATGTCGCCGATGGGCTCGTCGGCGGAGAGCGTGGGAATATCGCGGATCTGGCGGTAACCAGTGCCCTCAATTTCAAGCTTGCTAGCCGCATACCAGTCGGGGGCTGCCTCCCGAAGTTCGCGCATCTGGTCAAAAGACGACGCGCAGGCGGGAAAAAGTGCAAGGATTACGATCACGCTCCAACGCATTAACACCTTCTCCTGCTAAAAAAACCAAACTCCAACGGTTTTATACCTATAGACGTTCTCTCAGATTGGCGAGACCGAGGTCACATGCCCAAGAATAATAAATATGGCCCCATGAGCGACATGACCCTGGCGGCGACACTTTCCGGCATGGACCCGGAAGAACTTCAGCGTCTGGCCCAGAACCTGTTCCGGGCGACGCAGGAGGCTCAGGCGCTGGTGACACAGTCGATGATGTCGTTCGGGGCCACCCTCTCCTCTCCCGACCGCCATGACCCTTTTGGTGGACTGGACGCTCAGGTGAAGCTGGGCAGTGCCATTGCCCGGCATCCTGAAAAGGTCGGCAACGCCATGATGGCACTTTGCCAGGGCTGGATGGCGCTGTTCGAGTCCATGGCGAGCGGAGCGCCCCTGCCCCAGGACCGCCGGTTTTCGGATCCCGAGTGGACCGCCAATCCCGCCCTCGACTTCATTCGCCGCGCCTGGACACTGAATGCCGACTGGCTTCGCGGGCTGGTCGATGCGGCCGCGGATGATCTGGACGCCGAAACCCATCGAAAGGCCAAATTCTTCATCGGTCAGTGGATCGATATGATGGCCCCAACCAATCTCATGGCGACCAATCCTGCTGCGATGCGGTCCATGCTGGAAACCGGCGGGCGCAGCCTGAGCGACGGCCTGCGCAACCTGCGCAAGGGTTTCGAGCGGGGTTATGGCCGTCTGGCGATGACCCAGACCGATGAAACCGCCTTCCGGGTGGGCGAGAATGTGGCCACCGCCAAAGGTGAAGTGGTTTATCGCAACCGCCTGATCGAGATCATTCACTATGCCCCGACCCGCCGGAAAATGCGGGAGCGGCCCATGCTCATCTTCCCGCCCTGGATCAACAAGTTCTACGTTCTCGATCTGCAGCCCGAAAATTCGATGATCCGCTGGCTGCTGTCCAAACGGATCAACACATTTGTTGTGTCCTGGCGCTCGGCAGATATCGAAACCCGGAATTTCAAATGGGACGACTATGTGGAACAGGGCGCCCTGACCGCTCTGGACTTTGTGACCAAGGAAACCGGTGCGACCGACATCAACACGATTGGCTACTGCATCGGCGGGACTCTGCTGACCTCGACCATGGCCCACATGGCCCAGAAATCGGACAAGCGGATCCATTCGGCCACCCTGTTCGCCTCGCAATCGGACTTTGAGGAAGCGGGCGAGCTCAAAGTCTTCACATCCGAGGAAGGGTGCGACTATCTCGATACCGTCATTGAAGACAATGATGGCCTGATGCCGGGCGGCATGATGGGGGAAACCTTCAACTGGCTTCGCCCGACCGATCTGGTCTGGCGCTATGTCGTCGACAACTACATGCTGGGCAAACCGCCAAAGCCCTTCGACCTGCTTTACTGGAATGCTGATCAGACGAACATTCCCGGGCCCACCCACAAGACCTATCTGAAACAGCTCTATAACCGGAATGAACTGGCGCGTGGGACGTTCAAAGTGCTCGGAACGCCCGTCTCCATGGCCGACATCACCACGCCGATCTTTGTTCAGGCCAGCCGCTCCGACCATATCTGTCCATGGCAGTCGATCTATCGCGGGGCCCGCAATTATGGGGGCGACGTCACCTTTACGCTGGCCGGCTCTGGCCATATTGCCGGCGTGATCAATCCCCCCAGCGCCCAGAAATACCAGCACTGGGTCAACCCTGATTTTCCCGAAAAGCCGGAGGCCTGGCTGGCCGGAGCCAGCGAGATCGCCGGCTCCTGGTGGCCCAGCTGGTGGCAGTGGCTCAAGGCCAGATCCGGAAAAAAAGTGAAAGCAACGCCCCCTGATCCTCGTGGGCTGGGCAGCGCACCGGGCCAGTTCGTCACCTTGCGCCTCTCCGATATTCGCCAGGGCCGTCAGCCGGCCGGACCCTACAGCGTTGATCTGGAACGTGAGGCCCGGGCCCGGGCCTGGGCCAAAGCCAGCGCCGGCAAAAAATCGCGAAAAGCGGCGAAAGCCAAAGCGAAGCTGAGAGCCGAGACAAGCGCGTCCATCGCCCAGGCGCAGGTGTCCGGAGCGAAGACCAAGCCCGAGGACCGAGCGAAGACCAAACCCAAGGACGGAGCGAAGACCGCGCCCAAGGCACAGGCCAAGGTCGGCGCCAGGCCCAAAGCCAAAACCAAGACCGGGGCCAGGCCGGATCCGACGCCGCAGAGGTCCAGAGCCACAAAGGCCAGCGCGTCGAGAACCCGGTCCGGCACCTCCAAGCCTCCCTCGGCCAGGGCCCGGTCGGCAAAGGCCTAGGGCGTCCCATCCGCGACGGTCTGAGGCCCGGTCCGGCAGGCCGCAGCCTGCTCCTCCGGCGTCATGACTGCTCTGAGTTTTGCGATCTCGCTTTGCGCGGCTTCATTGCCCAGAGCGTCGGCACGGGAAAACCAGACCAGGGCTGTGACGAGGTCCGGTGGCGCGCCATGCCCACCGGCATTGGCCACCCCCAGATTAAAGGCACAGCGGCTGTCGCCCAGCTCCGCCCCCTTTGCCCAGTAACGTCGGGCCGCCCCGAAATCCTGCGTACCGCCCTGACCGATCATGGCCATTCGTCCCAAATGGGTCAGCGCATCGGTGTCTCCCGTCTCCGCGGCCATCTCAAACAGGCGTCGGGCGCGAACGGGATCCGGCTCGCCCCCGATCCCATGCAACCACATAAATCCGAGATTGAACTGGGCCGCGGCGAGCCCCCGCGTCGCCGCACGCTCATAGTAGCACCGCGCCGCCGCTTCATCCTGGCCCACACCCCGCCCATATTGCAGCAGTGTCCCGTAATTATTGGCCGCCCCCGCATGACCAAGCGCCGCCGCCCGCTGCATCAGGCGGGCCGCCCTGGCGAGCCTTGTCCCGCCATCCGAGCCCCGCATCAGCTCGTGGGCTCGCTCGAACATATCCTGAGGGTCCGGCATGAGCAGGAGCTAGCACAGACGGCGCCGTCGCCAAGCCTCGGGCTCGCCCGACGGCCGGTCGAGTGCGCCCCTTGTCAACAACCGGCCCTGCGGCTTCATTCCCCCCACCGGGATCTGAATGGAGCCGACAATGGACTGGAGCCCTGCCGATTACCTTCTGTTTGGCCTGATGGTCGCTGCCCTGATGACAGGCCTCGTCCTGGCCCGACGCTGGTCCGATCATGCCGCCTATCGTTCTGGCGCCATGCTGGCCCTCGGCGCTGGCTTTGTGATGAGCTGGGCCAATGGCGCTGTTGGCCTCATTGGCTCCGAGGACGATCCCCGCAACCTCGTTTTCCTCACCCTGCCGGCGGTCGGCCTGGCCGGCGCGGCACTGTCCCGCCTCCGCGCGAGCGGCCTCGCCCGAACCTGCATGGCCATGCTGCTGGTTCAGCTTGTCATTGGGGCCGGTTTCGGCATAGCCCGCCTGACCGGTTCAGGTGACCTCCCGGCTCGGGATATCCTGCTGACCACGCTGGTCTTCGGTGTCGCCTGGGCTCTGGCCGCGGTCCTCTTTCGGCGCGCGGCCCGTGCCCAGAGCTAAGCCATCAGCCCCATTTCGGTACGATAGCGCCGTCGCAGAAGATCGATCGGGGCCAGATCGCCCTGTTTGGGCTCTTCATAATGCCAATAGGTCCAGCCATTGCAGGCCGGGGCCTTCTGAACATGCGCGCCGATCCGGTGGATGGATCCTGTTGCATCGCCTGTGGTCAGGCTGCCATCAATGCGGATACGGGCATGGAAGCGCCGCTTCGGACTGTACAGCCGGTCTCCGGGCTTCAGCCAGCCATTCTCAATCAACGCACCAAAGGGTACGCGCGGAAGACCCCGATTGCCGCGCTCGATCTCAAGCAGGTCCGGGGCGACCGGCGTAATCCCAGCCAGGCGGGCCCGGGAGAGGCGCACATGAGCCGGATCCTGTTCGATGCCGACATAGTCCCGGCCCAGCATCTTGGCGACAGCCGCGGTTGTGCCGGTACCCGAAAAGGGGTCCAGGACCACATCGCCGGCATTCGAACTGGCCAGCAGGATCCGCCGCAGCAGGGCCTCAGGCTTCTGCGTCGGGTGGGCCTTCTTGCCATCCTCCCCCTTCAGCCGTTCCGCGCCCCCACAGATCGGGATCAGCCAGTCAGACCGCATCTGCTTGTCGTCATTGAACACTTTGAGGGCATCATAATTGAAGGTGACGCGGGATTTCTCCGACTTTCCGGCCCAGATCATGGTCTCGTGGGCGTTCTGGAAACGGGTTCCCTTGAAATTCGGCATCGGATTGGACTTGCGCCAGATCACGTCATTCTGGATCCAGAAGCCGGTGTCCTGCAGGATCGTGCCGACCCTGAATATATTGTGATACGACCCGATGACCCAGATCGCCCCGTCCGGCTTCAGGATACGCCGGCACTGGCTCAACCATTCATGCGTGAACAGGTCATAGGCATCAAAGCTGTCAAACTGGTCCCAGTCATCGGTCACCCCGTCGACCTGCGACTGGTCCGGGCGCGTCAATCCGCCGCCCAGCTGCAAATTGTAAGGTGGATCCGCGAAGATCAGATCGACGGAGGCGTCCGGCAACCGCGACAGAACGTCGATGCACTCGCCTTCGATAATGGTGTTCCTGTTCAGGTCCATGGGACTCTACGCTCCGAATCAGTTGGTTTTTCGAAGCCCCTCGAATCACCCTGTTTGGGTTAGCGAGACGTTACCAAAACCGCCAAGGCCGAAATTCTCTGTTTCTGCCGACTGGAACATGGGTAGGCCGCCAGACCCCTGGACCGCCAGTCCCCTGAACCGCCAGCCCCGGGACCCGTCCGGCCCGTGACGCCGGGAGACCCTTGCCAAGTCGGCCCCGGGTTACACTGTAGCTCAGATGAGCAAAACGGCATCACGGCTGTCCCTTCCCCGCGCTCTGGCCTTCGCCGGAATCGGCGTCCCCTTGGCGGCCATTGGCCTGCCCATGGGCGTGTTCGTCGCCCCGATGTATGCCGGAGAGCTCGGCCTCGGCACGGCCGTGGTGGGCCTGGTGATGATGCTGCTGCGTTTCTGGGACATTGCCACCGATCCCATCATGGGCTGGCTGGTCGACTGTCGCCCGACCCGTTTTGGCCGCATCAAGCACTGGATCCTCGCCAGTGTCCCGATCCTGATGCTGGGCAGCTTCTTCGTCTTCATTCCGTCCGACGATGCCGCCAGCCCCGCCTATCTCGCCCTCTGGCTGGGAGTCCTCTGGCTCGGCTTCACCATGCTCCAGACGCCCTATGCCAGCTGGGTCCCGATGATCGCGGCAGATTATGATGACCGGTCACGCCTGTTCCTGTGGCGGGAGATCCTGAACACGGCCACGCTCCTGACCCTGCTGATTATTCCATTCCTGCTGCAGCACTATCTCGATCTCGATCTGCGCGAACAGGTCATGGTGATGGGCCTTATCCTCCTGGTCTCCCTGCCGGTCAGCGTGGGACTGGCGGCACGCTTTGTTCCCGATGCCCCGCCAGACCCAACCGATCAGCCCGTTGTCTTTTCCTGGCCGGCCCTGCGCAGCGCCCTGCAGGACCAGGCCGTGGTCCGGCTCCTTATGGTGGAAGTCCTGATCGGCATTGCCGGCGCCGCCACCGGGTCAACCTTCCTGTTCGTGGCCAGGGACGGGTTCGGGGTCACAGAGGGCGCCTCTATCATCCTGCTGATCCATTTCGTGACCGGGTTCTCCGCCATGGCCGGCTGGACCTGGCTGTCAC
>CAJXMY010000122.1 GCA_913056435.1 uncultured Hyphomonadaceae bacterium
TTCGACCGGCACCTGATAGGTGGCGCCGCCGACCCGGCGAGAGCGGACTTCGACCGATGGAGAAATGGACTCCAGAGCCTCGTGAAACACTTCCACAGGGTCCTTCTTGGCACGCGCTTCGACAAGATCAAGCGCCCCATAGACAATGCGCTCGGCCGTGGATTTTTTTCCATCACGCATGATCTGGTTCATGAATTTAGACAGGACAACGTCCTTGAACTTTGGATCAGGCAGAACCTGACGTTTCTCAGCACGGTGACGACGTGACATGGCAGGCCTCCCTTATTTCGGCTTCTTAACGCCGTAATGAGACCGGCGCTGCTTACGATCCTTGACGCCCTGTGTATCCAGAACGCCGCGCAGAATGTGGTAACGTACACCGGGAAGGTCCTTCACACGACCGCCGCGGATGAGGACCACAGAGTGCTCCTGCAGATTGTGCCCCTCACCCGGGATATAACAGAGCGATTCAAATCCCGTCGTCAGGCGGACCTTCGCCACTTTCCGAAGCGCCGAGTTCGGTTTCTTCGGGGTCGTGGTGTAGACGCGTGTGCACACACCCCGACGCTGGGGGTTGCCCTTCAGCGCGGGCGTTTTAGAGCGAGCCGGCTTCGGTGAGCGCGGCTTACGGATGAGCTGTTGAATCGTTGGCATAGGGGCCTGGATACTCTCTGTGTTCGTGGCCCCTGTCGGACCGGTTGGTATTCCGAAGTGCCACGACCCAAGGCCAGAAGCACCGCGATGTTGTTCAAGCGACTGGCCCAAGGATACGCCTCAAAAGGAGATCCGGGCAGACCCGATAAGATCTGCCCAGCCAGTGTTTCGCGCGTGTTAAGGCTACGCGCTGGCTGCGTCAAGCCTTGTCGTCAGACCAGTCCCACGACAAGAGCCTGACACACCCTATTCCGCCGCGTCCGGTGCCGGCAGCGCCGCCGCGGCCTCAGCCGCAGCAGCCTCTCTTTTCTGGCGGAGTTTATTGTCACGCTGAGTTGCAACACGACGCATGGAGCGCATGCCGCCGCCTGTCCCGGCAGGGATCAGACGCCCGACAATGACATTCTCTTTCAGCCCCTCCAGCGTGTCCACCTTGCCCTGAATGGCTGCCTCCGTAAGCACGCGGGTCGTTTCCTGGAAAGATGCCGCAGAAATGAAGCTGCGGGTCTGAAGCGACGCCTTGGTGATCCCCAGCAGAACCGGAACAGCCGTTGCCTCGCGCTGGTCCTGCTTGCGGGACCGGCGAACCGCCGCATTGGCTTCCTCCAGCTCGATCATATCAACATGCTCGCCCTTGATCAGCGTTGTGGTCCCGGCATCCGTCACCTCCTGCTTCTGCAGCATCTGACGAACGATGACCTCAATATGCTTGTCGTTGATCGGAACGCCCTGCAGACGGTAAACCTTCTGCACCTCGTCAACCAGATAATTGGCGAGCGCTTCAATACCGAGAGTCGCGAGAATGTCCTGCGGAGCCGGGTTCCCGTCGATGATGTAGTCGCCGCGCTTCACATAATCGCCATCCTGAACATCCAGGCGACGCGATTTAGGAACCAGGAACTCAATTGGCTCCAGCCCCTCATCCTCGGGGATGATCGCAATTTTGCGCTTCTGCTTATACTCGCGGACAAAGGAGATCCGGCCATCCACGGACGCAATGACCGCATTGTCTTTCGGCCGGCGGGCCTCGAACAACTCCGCCACGCGCGGCAGACCGCCGGTGATGTCCTTTGTCTTGGCGCCGCCTGTTGCGACCCGCGCCATCGATTCACCGACCTTCAAGGCATCGCCCTCGTCAACCGACAGGATCGCCCCCGGCGACAGCATGTAGCGTGCCTCATTGCCATTTGGCAGCGTCATCGCCTCACCTGACTCATCGACAAGCAGAATGGATGGACGCAGATCAGCCCCCTTGGAACCGCGGCCATCAATGATAACACGGGAGGAAATCCCAGTCGCTTCGTCTGTTTCTTCGCGCGCTGTGATGCCGTCGACGATATCAATCAGCCTCACCTTGCCTTCCACTTCCGAAATCATCGGCTGGGCAAACGGATCCCAGTCGGCCATCCGGTCACCCGGTTTCACCTTGGCCTTGTCTTTGATGTGGAGCGTGGTGCCGTAGAGCGGCTTGAAGGTCTGACGGGTCCGACCGTCCTGATCCACAATCGACACGACCATGTTCCGGCCGGTCACAACCAAAGCCCCGTCCTCACGCTTGACGAAGACCGGGTTTTCGAACCGGACCTTACCCTCGACCTGGGCCTCAGCCGAGCTTTCCTCTGCAACCGACGCCGCGCCCCCGATGTGGAAGGTCCGCATGGTCAGCTGGGTCCCCGGCTCACCGATAGACTGAGCCGCAATGACGCCCACAGCCTCGCCGCGGTTAACAATGGTTCCTCGGGCAAGATCCCGACCATAACACGCGACGCAGACACCTACCTTGGTTTCACAGGTCAGCGGTGAACGCACCTTGATCCGGTCGACGCCCGCATCTTCGATTTTAAGCGCAAGAGCCTCATCAATGTAGGTGTTCGCGGGCGCAACCAGCTCATCTGTTTTGGGCGCTTTGATATCCTCACCTGTTGTCCGCCCAAGAATGCGCTCAGACAGCGAGAGGACGGTGTCGGCCCCCTCCATGACGGCGGACAATTCGATGCCCTGCTCGGTCCCGCAGTCATCCTCATTGACGATGCAGTCCTGAGCCACGTCGACCAGTCGCCGGGTCAGGTAGCCGGAGTTGGCAGTCTTCAGAGCCGTGTCTGCAAGACCCTTACGAGCCCCGTGTGTGGAGTTAAAGTACTCCTGAACCGTCAGCCCTTCCTTGAAGTTCGAGATAATCGGCGTTTCGATGATCGAGCCATCCGGTCGGGCCATCAGACCCCTCATCCCGGCCAGCTGCTTCATCTGGTTCTTTGATCCCCGTGCGCCGGAATGAGCCATCATGAAGACGGAATTGGTTTCTTCCAACCGACCCGTCTCCTGATCCACCACAGCTTCCCCAGCCGCATCCATCATGGCATCCGCCACCTTGTCGGTACAGGTCGACCAGGCATCGACGACCTTGTTGTACTTTTCACCCCGGGTGATCAGACCGTCGGCATACTGACGCTCATACTCCGTGACCAGTTCGCGGGTCTGTTCGACCAGCTCCTTCTTGCGGCCCGGGATCTTCATATCATCCTTACCGAAGGAAATGCCTGCTTTCGCGGCTTCGCGGAAGCCAAGACCCATGAGACGGTCTGCAAAGATCACGGTCGCTTTCTGACCGCACGTCCGGTAGACTTCGTCGATCAGCTTGCCGACCTGCTTCTTGACCATGACGTCATTGACCAGCTGCTCGGGATCAATCGCATGATGCTTGGGCAGCAGGTCGGCGATCATGTAGCGTCCCGGGGTCGTATCAATCACCTTCACGGCTGTGTTGCCGTCCGCATCCACGCCCTCATAGCGGGCCTTGATTTTTGCATGCAGCGATAGCCGACCGGTCGACAGAGCATGCTCCAGCTCCGCCATATTGGACATCATCATGCCTTCGCCCGGCTCACCATCCTTATCCAGGGACAAGTAGTAAAGACCCAGGACAATATCCTGTGACGGAACGATGATCGGCTTGCCATTCGCCGGCGAGAGGATGTTGTTGGTCGACATCATCAGCACCCGGGCCTCAAGTTGGGCCTCCAGACTCAGCGGCACGTGAACCGCCATCTGGTCGCCGTCGAAGTCCGCGTTGAAGGCGGCACAGACGAGCGGGTGAAGGGTGATCGCCTTCCCTTCAATCAGTTTCGGCTCAAACGCCTGGATCCCGAGGCGGTGCAAGGTCGGTGCACGGTTCAGCAGAACCGGGTGTTCGCGGATCACTTCCTCAAGGATGTCCCAGACTTCGGGCTTTTCCTTCTCAACGAGTTTCTTCGCGGCTTTCACCGTGCCCGCCAGACCCTTCGCATCGAGGCGCGCATAAATGAAAGGCTTGAACAGCTCCAGTGCCATCTTCTTCGGAAGACCGCATTCGTGCAATTTCAGGTTTGGCCCCACAACGATGACCGACCGGCCGGAATAGTCGACCCGCTTCCCGAGCAGGTTCTGGCGGAACCGGCCATGCTTGCCCTTCAGCATATCCGACAAGGATTTGAGCGGGCGCTTATTCGTGCCCGTGATCGTGCGACCGCGGCGGCCATTGTCAAACAGGGCATCGACCGATTCCTGCAGCATCCGCTTCTCATTCCGGATGATAATATCCGGCGCACGTAGCTCCATCAGGCGCTTGAGGCGGTTGTTCCGGTTGATGACCCGGCGATACAAATCGTTCAGGTCCGACGTTGCAAACCGACCACCATCCAAGGGCACCAGGGGACGCAGGTCCGGCGGAATCACCGGAACCACACTCATGACCATCCATTCAGGCTTTGCGCCAGAGGCGAGGAACGCCTCGACGACCTTCAGACGCTTGGAATATTTCTTCGTTTTCAGTTCCGACGTCGACTCCGCCAAATCGTCACGGAGTGTATCGGCGAGCAAGTCGAGATCGAGCGATTGGAGGATTTCCTTGACGGCCTCGGCACCGATCATGGCGGTGAAGGCGTCTTCACCGTGCTCGTCCTGCAACTCCATATACTCCTCTTCACTGAGGAGCTGCCCCGGCTCAAGCGGAGTTAGGCCTGGCTCAATGACGACGTAATTTTCAAAGTACAGGACGCGTTCAACGTCTTTCAGGGTCATGTCGAGAAGCGTCGCAATCCTCGACGGAAGGGATTTCAGGAACCAGATGTGGGCAACCGGAGAGGCCAACTCAATGTGACCCATGCGTTCGCGCCGGACCTTCGCCAGGGTCACCTCAACGCCGCATTTTTCGCAGATGATTCCGCGGTATTTGATCCGCTTATACTTCCCGCACAAGCACTCATAATCCTTGATCGGGCCAAAGATACGCGCACAGAACAGACCATCCCGTTCCGGCTTGAAGGTCCGGTAATTGATGGTTTCGGGCTTCTTGATTTCGCCTGAAGACCAGCCGCGGATCTTCTCCGGGCTGGCGATCGAAATACGAATGGCGTCGAAGCTCGGGACTTCGTCTTTCTGCTTGTAAATACTGGCTACTTCCTGGCGCATAATGTCCGCTCCTTCGGAGGGTTGGGCCGCCTCTGGGTAAGATTTGGCCATCTGAATCTCGGTCTGTGATGCCCTTGCAGGCGACTGGCTCTATTCCGCTGCAACCTTTGACGTATCATGATCATCGTCACCGATCAGCTCGACGTTCAGGCCGAGCGACCGCATTTCCTTGATCAGGACATTGAAGCTCTCCGGGATACCGGCCTCAAAGGTATCATCCCCACGGACAATAGCCTCATAGACCTTGGCCCGGCCGGCCGTGTCATCAGACTTGACGGTAAGCATTTCCTGCAAGGTGTAGGCAGCGCCATAAGCCTCCAGAGCCCAGACCTCCATCTCACCGAACCGCTGTCCACCGAACTGCGCCTTGCCACCCAAAGGCTGCTGGGTCACCAGCGAGTAAGGCCCCGTGGAGCGCGCATGGATCTTCTCATCGACCAGATGATGCAGCTTGAGAAGATATTTGTACCCGACCGTAACGGGACGCTTGAACTGCTCACCGGTTCGACCGTCGAACACAACAGACTGACCTGACGAGTCCAAGCCGGCCCGTTCCAGCATCTCTACAATGTCGGGCTCCCGGGCGCCATCAAAGACGGGTGTCGCCATGGGCACACCCTTTTTCAGATTTCCGGCCAGTTCCACGAGCTCGTCATCCGTGTCCGGAAGCTCGACCCCATCGCCGTAAACCGTTTCCAGCGTCGCGCGCAATGCCTTGGCATCATTTGCCTCGTGCCACTCATCGAGGGAGGCTTGAACCATTCTGCCGAGACCGGCCGACGCCCAACCCAAATGGGTTTCCAGGATCTGACCGACGTTCATGCGCGACGGAACCCCCAACGGATTCAAGACGATATCAACGGGCGTACCATCTTCAAGGAAAGGCATATCCTCTATCGGATTGATCTTTGAAATCACGCCCTTGTTGCCGTGGCGACCCGCCATCTTGTCACCCGGCTGCAGCTTCCGCTTCACAGCCAGGAAGACCTTGACCACTTTCATCACGCCGGGGGGCAAATCATCCCCCTGCTGAACCTTGTCGACCTTGTCATTAAACCGGGTATCAAGATCGCGGAGGGACGATTCAAACTGGGCCTGAAGCTTCTCAACTTCAGCCTGCGCCTTCTCCGATTTCAGGGCAATTTCCCAATGCTGGGACTCCGGAAGATCGTCCAGAGCAGCGGCTGTAATCTTGCCCGCCTTGAATCCAGATGGTCCGGCTGCAGCGTCCTTACCGGTCAGCAGCTCGCGCAGACGTGCATAAGTATTGCGCTCTAGGATGGATTGCTCATCATCCTTGTCTTCCTGCAACTGCTCGATCTGCTCCCGTTCGATCTGAAGCGCCCGCTGGTCCTTGTCGATGCCGTGGCGATTGAAGACCCGCACCTCAACGACGGTCCCGGCATCTCCCGGCGGAACACGCAGGGAGGTATCACGGACATCGGAAGCCTTCTCGCCAAAGATCGCCCGCAGAAGCTTTTCTTCCGGCGTCATGGGGCTTTCCCCCTTCGGTGTGACTTTGCCGACAAGGATGTCCCCAGCACGCACCTCGGCCCCAACCGCAACAATACCGGCCTCATCGAGGTTCCGCAGCGCTTCCTCCCCGACATTGGGAATATCACG
>CAJXMY010000123.1 GCA_913056435.1 uncultured Hyphomonadaceae bacterium
ACACGGGAGTGGCTGACATTGTTGCCCGTTATAGGTCGGGTACCGGTAAGGTCGCAAACGCGGGACATAGCTCGCTCGTCAATGTTGGTTTCAGTCGAAGCGGCGTCCTTACGCGCCAGACCTACGCTCGTCAACCGCTACAATGCCGTGACCACAGCCTCAGTGCGGCCCATCATGGCAGAAGACACGGAACGATCTCTTGAAATCCGGCAACACCATGGCAAACCTGTTCAGCTTTCCTTATGTCAGAGGTCCATATGTTGTCACACACTGCAAGTTTGGAGATAATCGCATGACCGTTCGACGGGCCCTCGCAGCTCTCATGCTAGCCACACCCATTGCGACCGTGAGTCCAGTGCATGCAGATTCGGCAACACCAACTGACACCGGGCTCCTTGCGGGGATAAAAGCTGGCGAGGCCGTCAGAATGGAGTACCAGATCAAGGCAAATGCCTGGCTGCTGTTTCTGCCGATCACAGGGAAAGCTAATTTCAGCGTCGATCTCAAACCGGATACTTACCGGATCACGTCTCAGGTAAAGACCACTGGGCTTGCAGACATTCTGGTTAATTATGACATGGCTTTGGCCGCAACAGGATATGTTCAGAAGACCGGCCTGGAAACATACGCCTACGGTTCGCAGAACTCCGATGGTAAAAAGAACCGGCGGGTTAACATCAAATACCATCCGGATTCCTTCGACATGACAGCCTCTCCTGTGTTCGGAGATCTCGGTGACCCGCCGGCAAGTACCGAGCAGGTTCTGGATGCTCGCGACCCGATCACGGCCCTTATCTCATTTGCTCTCGAACCTCGCATGGTCGATGAAGACCCCTGCGGAGGTCCTCTCAAGATCTTTGATGGCCGCCAGCTCACCTATTTGCATCTCGAGAATCAGGGCCTCACCCCGGTGCGCTCGACAGCTTGGTCGGGCGACGCTTATGAATGCCATGTCCGCATGGAACGAGTTGCAGGTTATGATGCCGATGAGATCAACCGCGATTCCCTGACTGCCATAGACGGTCCCCTGCGCATGTGGCTCGCGCCGCTTGAAAACGGCGCAACGGTCCCTGTTCGGATCGAGGCCAACAGCAAGGACATCGGCACCATTACTTTACAGGCGGCACGGTTGTCTTTCACGCCCCTGTCAGACGTTTCCGATTAATCCTTGCAGAAGTTTTGGAAGAACCCTTGTCGGTTGTGCGCACCGAACTACATCCAATGCTGGCGGGTGAAACAACGTTGATACCTGTCACCTCCACCCCCATGGAGGTTGCGCCTATTCCCTTCAGGCGCCGCAAGCGTCCGGCCTGGTTCAACTAGGTCCGGACGCGTTGACGGCCTGAGACGAGGCGCTTAAGCCGGCGCCATGCAAAACACCCCGATCAAGCTCGTCACCTGGAACATAAATTCGGTTCGCCTGAGAGCGCCAAATATTGAGGCATTTGTTGCAGAGCAGGCGCCCGACATTCTGTGCTTACAAGAAATCAAATGTCAGACCGCCGAGTTTCCGGAAAAAGTTTTCAGACAAATAGGGCTGTCCCACTTGAGTGTTTATGGCCAGTCGGGCGGACATCATGGTGTTGCCATCGCGTCTCGTTTCCCGATAGAGGAAATAGCCGCTCCCGACCTTTGCAGGGAGGGGCACGCGCGGGTCAACAGTGTGCGTGTCGCAGATATGGAACTGCACAATATCTATCTGCCCGCAGGGGGTGACGAACCTGATCCGAGCCTCAACCCGAAATTCGCTCACAAACTCGATTTTATCGATCGCCTTGGGCAACAATTCGGTGCTTTGGCCCATGACGGGGTCGCGCGGGTTCTGGTCGGCGACCTCAACGTAGCGCCACACCCCAATGATGTCTGGTCGCATAAGCAACTTCTGAAAATTGTGTCGCATACACCGATCGAAACAACGGGGCTGGAGACTGCACGCCAGAAAGCTGGCTTCACAGACCTGGCAAGGTCCATGCACGCTGACGATCAGAAATTATATTCCTGGTGGAGCTACCGCGCACGTGACTGGGCCGCATCGAACCGGGGCCGGCGGCTCGACCACATCTGGACAACCGCTCCAGCGACGGCCCGGGTTGTGCCGGATAGTTTCCGGATTCATCTCGCCTGGCGGGGGGGCTGGAAGCCCTCTGACCATGCGCCCGTCAGCGTTGAGTTCCATCACTCGCCAAGTTAGGAGCCAGGCCAGCACCGCCGGATTGGAGACGGGGTTTAAACCACCCTTTCGACCATCATATGTTTAATTTTGGCAATCGCTTTAGCCGGGTTGAGACCCTTGGGGCAGACCTGAGCACAATTCATGATGGTGTGGCAGCGATAAAGCTTGAATGGATCCTCCAGATCATCAAGGCGTTCACCGGTCGCCTCATCTCGGGAGTCAATGAGCCAGCGATAAGCCTGCAAAAGAGCTGCCGGACCCAGATATTTGTCACCATTCCACCAATAAGAGGGGCAGGAAGTCGAGCAGGACGCGCATAGAATACACTCATAAAGACCATCCAGATCCGCCCGGTCCTCGGGGCTTTGGGACCATTCCTTCTCTGGCTCCGGTGTATCAGTCTTCAGATAAGGCTGCACATAGGCATGCTGGGCGTAAAAATTGGTCAGATCCGGGATCAGATCCTTTACCACCGGCAAATGCGGCAAAGGCGCGATGGTGATGCTGGGACCGGCGACCTCAGCCCACCCCTTGGTGCACGCAATCGTGTTATTGCCGCCAATATTCATGGCACAGGACCCACAAACACCCTCTCTGCAGGACCGACGAAACGCGAGGGTCGGGTCAATCTTGTTCTTAATGTAGAACAGAACATCCAGCACCATCGGCCCGCATTTATCGGTATCAACCCAGTAAGTGTCCCAGCGCGGCTGTCCCCCTTCTTCCGGGCTGTAGCGATAGACCTTGAAAGCCTTTGGCTTGGAAGCACCCTCGGGTTTCGGCCAGACTTTACCCTTTGCGATTTTCGAATTTCGGGGAAGCGTCAGTTCGACCATGTCCGTTGTCTCCCTTAATAAACGCGTTGCTTGGGTTTGATGTATTCGATCTCGTTCGACATCGTGTACTCATGAACAGGACGATAATCGATCGTAACTTCACCCGTCGCGCCGACCCATGCCAGCGTGTGCTTCATCCACTCCTTATCGTCGCGATCGGCAAAATCTTCCCGCGCGTGCGCGCCCCGGCTTTCCTTCCGATTGGCTGCGGAGTTGACCGTGACTGCGGCTTGCCCGATCAGATTGTCGAACTCCAGCGCTTCCAGCAAATCCGTATTCCAGATCATGGTCCTGTCTTCGACATTGAGACTGGGCAATTTCTTGTAGAGATCAGCGATGGCCCCGACCCCCTCATCGAGCACCTCTCCGGTCCGGAAGACGGCACAATTATTTTGCATGGCCTTCTGCATCTCAAGCCGCAGATCGGCAACATTCTGGTCTCCACTGGCATTTCTGAGGCGGTCAAATCTCGCCAGATGAGACGCTGTCATCTGATCGGTTATCCGAGGCTGGCTGGCCCCTGCTTCAACAGTATCACCGCACCTCAGACCCGCGGCTCGGCCGAACACCACCAAATCGATCAGGGAATTTGACCCAAGCCGGTTGGCACCATGGACGGACACACAGGCAGCCTCCCCGACGGCCATCAACCCAGGAACGACCGAGTCAGGATCACCATCTTTCTTGGTCAGCACTTCCCCATGAAAATTGGTCGGAATACCTCCCATATTGTAGTGCACTGTCGGCAAGACGGGAATTGGTTCCTTGGTCACATCTACGCCGGCGAAAATCCTCGCCGTCTCGGAAATCCCAGGCAGACGGCTGGCAAGCGTTTCCGGTGGGAGATGCTCAAGATGAAGATAGATATGATCCTTCTCCGGCCCGACACCTCGGCCTTCACGGATTTCCAGCGTCATCGCACGGGACACCACGTCACGGGAGGCCAGGTCCTTCGCGCTGGGCGCATAACGTTCCATAAAACGTTCGCCCTCTGAATTGGTCAGGTACCCCCCCTCGCCTCTTGATCCTTCGGTAATCAGACACCCGGCACCGTAAATGCCGGTCGGATGAAACTGAACAAACTCCATGTCCTGAAGCGGCAACCCCGCTCTGAGAACCATCGCATTGCCGTCTCCGGTACAGGTATGGGCGGAAGTACACGAAAAGAAAGCCCGGCCGTATCCGCCGGTCGCCAAGATTGTTTTCTGGGCCGAGAAGCGGTGCAAGGTACCGTCGTCCAACTTCCATGCGGTGACGCCTCTGCAGGCGCCATCTTCGTCCATGATCAAATCAAGCGCCACATATTCGATAAAGAATTCCGTATCATTCTTCAGCGCCTGACCATATAGCGTGTGGAGCATAGCGTGGCCTGTCCGGTCAGCTGCCGCACAAGTTCGCTGCGCTTCCGGTCCTTGCCCCATATTCTGCATCATGCCGCCAAAAGGCCGTTGATAAATCTCGCCCTGCTCGGTGCGGGAAAAAGGCATACCCCAGTGCTCAAGCTCATAAACCGCAGCCGGGGCGTTCTTGCACAGGTATTCGATGGAGTCCTGATCGCCCAGCCAATCCGACCCTTTGACCGTGTCATACATATGCCAGCGCCAATCATCCGGGCTCATATTTCCCAGAGACGCCGCGATTCCGCCCTGGGCCGCAACGGTGTGCGATCGTGTTGGAAAAACTTTGGAAATGCAGGCCGTCCGAAGACCGGCTTGTGCCGCTCCCAGCGCAGCGCGCAAACCAGATCCGCCAGCGCCGACAACAACGACATCATAAGTGTGATCGATAAATTTGTATTCGCTCATTTGTGGTCCTCTATCGCGCCAGCAATCAGGCTGCGTTCCCCAGCCAGAGTTTCAGTACAGAGAGTAAAGTCACGACATAAATTCCCCCGACAATGAACACGTTGCCAATGAGGAGTGCTTGCTTCGTCCCGGCCCTGCCAATGTAATCTTCAATCACGGTCTGCAGCCCCAGGCGCATGTGATAAAGCGCCGCACTTAACAAGAGAATGAAGAGTAACGCGTTGTGAGACTGCTGCATCCAGCCAATGGCGCCTGAGTAACCGGCTGTCATGGCGAAGGCCACAGAGCTCAGAAACCATGGTACCAGAAAGATCAGTGCGATGGCCGAAACGCGTTGTCGGATATGGTGTTCGGTTCCACGTCCGGCGGCACCGAGGCCCCTTACGGATTTTGTACTCGTTGTCATGCCATCTCTCCTCAGACCAGCGTTGCCAGCGACCAAATCGCCGCGGCGCCGAGTACGGCAAAAGCAAAATTAAGAAAGGACCATGCACTGGCTATGCGCGGGCTGAATCCAACCATGGGGCCATCCCAAATCAGGTGACGAAGACCATTTGCCAAATGATACAAGACAGCCATGGTCCAGAGAAACAGAAGCAATTGCCCCGGCCATGAATGCATCAGCGCTTCGACCACAGCATAGGTCGCAGGTCCGCTGGCCAGTGCAACGACCCAAGCAGCAATGAGAAATGCGCCACCATACAGGCCTACCCCCGTAACACGATGGAAAATGGATCCGTACATTGTGGCGTGCCAACGCCAAGCCTGCAGATGCGGTGACATAGGGCGACGATCCGTCCAACCCGATCCAGCCATGAATTCCTCCGAAATTTTGAGTCTTCCCTTGCGGGCGTTTCTAAGCAGGTCAAGTATGGTGTCAACGCGACAGAATGAGATCAGAAGATGAGACTTTTTGTGCCCATGAATATCAGGATCGCAGTAGCGACCCTATTCGGCTTTATCGGCTTGCAGGCACAGGCCGATCCACGACAGGATCTCCTCAACGATTTTCAGACATTCTATGATTCTCGATCCGCTGAAGCATCCGCCAAGGCGGCTGAGACCTTCCAGACCCAATGGGATGATGTACACCCGGACACCATTTCAGGACGGGCTGACGCCGCCTTGGTCCTCCTTGACCGCGTCGAAACACTGAACCCCTCCGATCGGGGCGATCCGGACCTTGCCATCATGCGGCATATTTTGGCGGCAGAGATCGCCGCAGCGGCTGGGGCGTGACCTACACCGCCCGGGTGCGCATCACGGTGACCGCCGGCAACCGCACCCTGATCCGCGAGGGCTCCGGCGCCGGCCATGGCATTGATGCCGACAAGGGCCTGGCCCATGAATCAGCGCTCAAGGAAGCGGAGACCGATGCGACAAAACGGGCGCTGATGAGTTTTGGCAACGCCTTTGGCCTGGCGCTCTACGACAAGCAGCAACGGCAGGTGAGCAGCGCAGCGGCCACCGGATCTGCATCGGCGCCAGCTGCCGCTACCACCGCAGCGGCCGCAGCCAAGACCCCGCCGGCCGAGGCTCTGAATGCTCCCCTCCCGCCCGCGGCGATCACCCGGCTGCAGGAGCGGATCAAGGCCCTGGCCCCGGCTCGCCTTGAGGCCTTCTCCAAAGGTTTCCGAGCTGCCTTCCAGGTGCCCGATGCCCAACCCTCCCTGGCCGGGTTGATCACCACCAGCCGGCACCAGCGCTGGATCGAGGGCTTTCTGGCAAGCGTCACGACAACCTGAATCCACTGGCCTGCCTACGCTGATCCCATGGCCTTCTCCCGGATCACGCACGACCCAGCTGTGATGGGTGGCAAGCCCTGTATCCGTGGGCTGCGGATCAGCGTTGGCACCATCGTTGGCCTTGTGGCCAGTGGCGTCAGCCGCGAGCGGATCCTGGC
>CAJXMY010000124.1 GCA_913056435.1 uncultured Hyphomonadaceae bacterium
TCGGGGGCAGCGAGGAGCGCTTCCACCTCCGCCCGCTGAGCCCGGTCGAGAGCATTCACCAGGCCTGAGCGCACGTCTCCGAGCATGGCCTCGTCACCCTCAGCCAGTTCTATTAATTCTTCCGCGTCACTGGCCTCTTGCTCTAGCTCAAGAACCGTCTGCATGCCCTGCTCGAGCTTCTGGCGCTCGGCCATCCTCTGTCGAGCAGCGTTTGCATCATCCCAAAAATCCGGTCGTTCAGCGAGGGCGTTCAGTTCATCAAGACGTTTTTCGGCAACATCCCAGTCAAAGACGCCTCCTCAGCAGTGCCACGGACTGCTTGATCTGCTGGGCCATCGCTTGAAGTTCGGCCGACACGGCATCCTCCTGTCGCTTTCGTCTGATCCATCAATAAATGTCGTCGAGGCTTTCCTCAACCACTTCTTCAGTGATGAACAGACCGGTCTCCGGATCGATCTCCGGAAGGAGCGGTGTGTCGGCCCGGGCGGCCCGCGACCCAAAACCGGACAGTGTTAACTCTGCCTGCTCGGGTAGACGGATGCCGGGCTCAGTACCTGGGCGGAAGGCCTCGAGAATTGTGGTCTGGCTTGCCGGGTCCGGCAGTTCGCCGGTCGTAGGGTCAATGGACACAAGACGGACCCCCGGGGGAATGCGGAACGGCAGACCGGGCCGGTCCGCGAGGGCCCGGCTCATAAACTCTGTAAAAACAGGCGCGGCCACGCTTCCGCCGCCCTCGCCGTCACCGAGCGATCTGGGCTCATCAAAGCCCATCCAGATCCCGACAACGAGATCCGGCGAAAAGCCAAAGAACAGGGCATCCACATAGTCGTTGGTCGTACCGGTTTTTCCGGCCAGCGGCTTGCCCACCCGAAGGGCCCGGCGCCCCGTGCCGCGTTCAATTACGCCTTCCAGCATGTGTACCACCTGATATGCGATGATCGGATCGACAATATTTCTTCGATCATCCGGCAACAGAGGCGGTGCTTCACCGGTCCACTCATCCGCGACACATCCCTGACAGCTCCGGGCATCAAACTTGAACAAGGTCCGACCATGGCGGTCCTGAATACGGTCCAGAAGCGTTGGCACCACCTCTTTGCCACCATTCACAAAAGAGGCATAGGCGCGTGCCAGCCTCCACGGGGATGTCTCGCCGGCCCCAAGAGACATGGATGGATAGGCGGGCAGGCGGTCATACACACCAAACCTTTCTCCAGCCTCCGACACCGCTTCCAGCCCAATATCCGTAGCCACCCGCGCAGTGACCTGATTATATGATTTCTCCAGAGCCACTCTCATGGTCACTTCACCATAGGATTGACCCTCGACATAATTCTCCGGCTTCCAGACCTCGCCCGTGTGGTCGTCATAATACACATAAGAGGAGTCCAAAATTGACGTTGCGGGTGTGTATCCGTTCTCCAGTGCCGCGGCGAAAACAAACGGTTTGAACGCCGACCCCGGCTGGCGCCGGGCCTGGGTGACCCGATTGAACGGGCTTTTGAAGAAGGAATAGCCCCCCATCATCGCCAGAACGCGGCCCGTATGAGGGTCAAGAGCCACAATGGCCCCCTCAATTTCCGGAATTTGGCGCAGCTGTGACAAACGGGTCGGCACCAGGATCGGCTCCGAAACGGGAACCGCTTCCTGATCATCCGCAACGCGCCCTTCCCGGGCCGGTGCGCTCTCATCCGCTGAGAGGGGGCGACGAAGAACCTCCGCAAGGACCACATCCCCGACCTTTAAGCCCGTCTGCCCGTTTTCCCGGGTATAGGTTTGAGACCATTCCATGTCCTCCGGCGGCAGCGCGGTTTCAAACCCGTCAGCCAGAAGCAGTCTCGCGCCGCTGTCAGAGACCGACCGCACCAGTGCGCCCTCCCAGCTACCGTGCCCCCCTGGCAGGCGCAAAGCCGCCAGCTCTTCGGCCACGGTCTCTGACCCCACATCCAGCGTGGCGATTGGACCCCGATAATCATGCCGCCGGTCGTAGGCTTCCAGACCCATCTGTAACGCCTCCTGAGCGGCGAGCTGCAATCGGGTATCAATGGTGGTACGGATCGAGAGCCCTCCGCGTTCCAGCGTCTCTTCCCCAAATTGCGCGATAAGCTGGCGTCGAAGTTCCTGAACAAAATAGGTCGCTGCGGCATATTCCGGACCACGCAGCCGACGCGTTGTCGTCAGTTCCTCAGCGATGGCGGTATCGGCCTGCTCCTGCGTAATATAGCCATCGGCTAGCATTCGGCCGACAACATAATTTCGTCGCTGAACCAGCCGCTCCGGATTGGTGTACGGGTTCACCCGTCCAGGAAATTTAGGCAGTGAAGCCAGGACTGCAGCCTCCGCTATATTCAGTTCCGACAAGGACTTGTTGAAATAATTCAGAGCGGCTGACCCGACGCCATAGGACTGTCCACCAAGATAAATTTCGTTCAAATAAAGCTCGAGAATATGTTCCTTGGAAAAGGCCTGCTCCATCCTGCGGGCAACAATTGCCTCTTTGATTTTGCGCTGGATCGCCCGTGCATTCGTCAGCAGCATGTTCTTGGCCACCTGCTGGGTAATCGTTGATCCCCCCTGCAATCCCCCGGATCCGGTAATCTTATTGATCAACGAGTTTCGCGCGGCCCGAATGATCCCGACATAGTCGAGACCATTGTGGCGGAAGAAATTCTGATCCTCCGCAGCAACGAAGGCCTGAACAACATGCTCTGGGATCGCCTCGTAAGGTACGAAGACCCTGTGCTCGTCTGCGAATTCATAGATCAGGGTGCCGTCGCCTGCATGGACGCGAGACGTGATCGGCGGATTATATTCCGCAAGCGTCAACTCCGAGGGCAAGTCCCGCGACAGCAGCATCACCCAGACCGATAAGGCGAGTGCTCCAGCGAGGCCCAGCACGGTGAATATGATCAAAAGAGCCCTGAACATGGCCCAGCTGATGAAAAAGCGGCGAATAGCCTGAAGCATACGATCCCCTTCCCGCACCAGGTGGCGGTTTTCATTCAAGGATAACACCTGAACGGGGCAACACTAAGGCGCCAAGCGAGCCGGCGGAAGCCATGGCGGTCAGTTTGACGCAAGCCGAAGCTCCTGTTGATCAAAATAAGCATCGATTGCGCGCTTGATTGCGGCGGCTGCGCGGCGGCGCCCACCTCCTGATGACAGCCGGCGGGCATCCTGCCGATTTGTCAGGAAACCAATCTCGATCAGGACCGCGGGAACGTCGGGCGCGAGCAGGACGAAAAGATTCCCCTGACGATGCGAGTTCCGGACGAGCGGCCCGGCCCGGGCCAGCTCCGGAAGAAGAAGCTCCGCAAAGATAGCCGAGTTGGACTTGGTCTCTCGGCGGACGAGGTCCTGCAGGATGCCTGAAACGGTCTCCGACGTCCCCGTTTCAATCGGAATTTCCCACCCATATTTGTCGGCAGCCCCATCAATTCTGGATTCACCCCGTGTGGAGATCGTATAAACGGATGCGCCCTGAACAGAGGCGGCCCCAGCCGCATCTGCATGAAGAGAGATGAAAAGATCTGCACCCCAGTTTCGGGCAAGGGTAACCCGATCTTCGTGTTCGATGTACCTGTCATCATCCCGGGTCAGGTGAACTTCATATTGGGCGTTCTTTGAAAGCTCTGTGGCCAGCGCCTTGGCCGCCTTCAGAACGATGTCCTTTTCCTGCCCCCCAATCACCGACAGCGCACCAGGGTCGCGTCCACCATGACCCGGATCGACCACGATCACATATTTGCGAGGTGTGGTGACGTCGGCAATCCCAGCCGACAGCGCCGCAGGTTTAAGGCTAGGCGAGGTTGCGATCTGCGCAGTTGTGGCGGCCGGACCCTCAGGCTCTGCGGCCCTGCTCAAACGCGCCAAACGCCGCGAATCAAGTTGACTCTGTCGGGTAAAGCGAACCAGCGACACCTCCGACAGATCAATCACATAGCGCCATGGCCCTTCGGGTTGCGGTGCCGGAACTTCCAGCAGGCGGGCCACCATCATCGGCCGATCGATTTCGAACCGAATACGGTCTTCCAGAAGCGTGTAAGCGACAACGCCCCCCGCCGGCGCCGCCAGATACGCGTCAGCCCGGACATTCAAGGCCGGCGACAACCACTCCAGGCCCAGCTGCTCCTCCTCAGCCGTCAGAACCACATCACTCTCAAGCTGTTGAGGTGAGGTGATGGTGATTCGTGTATACTGCCCGTCGCCCGCGATCCCGATGGACTCGACCTGAGCCCCACCGGAACCTGGCAGGACCAGCACCAGAGCCACCAGCAGAAGCCCGCCCCTCAGACCTAGGATCCACGTTCTCGGCAACATTCGCGTCCGCATTCCTCCACAAACACTGATATGGCGCAGTCTACATTAACCCCGGATTTATCCATCGTGACCAAATATTTATCCTGTTTCCTGCAAACAAGCCCTTTCCAAGGCACGCGGGACCGGGCATGTACATGCCAACCCCGTCAAGGGGCAAGGAATCCCCGAAAGGCAGGTACATCGACGACTTTGTCGGATGTCTGCATCACCGGATTAGGAAAAAATGAGCCGATTGGACAAAGCTTTAATGAATGATGATCGTCCGGGCAGCTGGCCCGGCGAAGCTACGTCTGACCTGCAACCCACAACTTTATTTTTAGGCGTCGTTCGCCATCGCCGGCTTCACCGTGCGTTAGCGCCGCCTATACGCAAGGCTATTTTCAATGAGCAAACTGATGCTGATCGGCGCAAGCCACCCGGAGGAAACCCGGGTGGCTCTGGTCGACAATGGGCGTGTCGAGGATTTTGATTTTGAGACCACAGGCAACGAGCAACTAAGAGGAAATCTCTACCTCGCAAAGGTGACGAGAGTAGAGCCCTCACTGCAAGCCTGCTTTGTAGACTATGGCGGAAACCGGCACGGGTTTCTGGCCTTTAGCGAAATTCATCCGGATTATTACCAGTTACCTCAGGAAGATCGTCAGCGTCTTCTGGAAGAAGCGGCCCGTGAGGCAGAGGCGGCTGCAGATGACGATCCTGATGACAATGAGGACGAGGATTACCAGGACGAAGGCGACGTCCTTACGGCCGAGGACGAGTCCTCCGAGGCGGCCGAGGAAGATGGGCTGACCGAGGACGCGGCGGACCCGTCCGAGGAAGATGTCACGGAGGAGGCATCATCAGAAGACGGTGATGAGGCCCCAGCGGCACAGGAGCAGCGGCGTCGTCCACGCAAAAGCAGAACAACCGCTGCCACCCGACGCTATAAGATACAGGAGGTTATCCGGCGCCGGCAGGTCCTCCTTGTCCAGGTTGTCAAAGAGGAGCGCGGCAATAAGGGAGCGGCGTTGACAACATATCTGTCCCTCGCTGGCCGATATTCCGTGCTGATGCCGAACACGCCACGAGGCGGCGGGATTTCAAGAAAGATCCCCAATGGAGCGGATCGGAAACGACTCAAGTCGATCATGTCCGAACTGTCCGTGCCCAAGGGTATGGGCCTGATTGTCCGGACGGCTGGCTCCAAGAGAACGAAGACCGAAATCAAGCGGGATTATGACTACCTCCAGAACCTCTGGAGTACGATCCGGGAAACGACGCTGAAATCTTCGGCTCCCAGCCTGATCCACAAAGAAGGTGGGCTGGTCCACCGTGCCATGCGCGACATGTTCGACCGCGAGATCGATGACGTCATTGTTCAGGGCGACAGGGCGTATCGGGAAGCGAAAGACCTCGCCAAAACACTTATGCCGACGCAAGCCCGAAAAGTAAAACGCTGGACAGCGCCGACGCCTCTCTTTGTAGCAGAGGGCGTTGAGGACCAGCTGGAGTCGGTCTTCTCACCGACGGTCCAGATGAAATCGGGCGGGTACCTCGTCATCAACCAAACCGAGGCTCTGGTTGCGATCGACGTGAACTCCGGGAAATCGACCCGTGAGCGTAGCATCGAGCAAACTGCCCTTCGGACAAATCTCGAGGCGGCCGAGGAGGCGTGCCGCCAGATGCGGCTGCGAGACCTCGCAGGCCTCATTGTGATCGATTTCATCGACATGGACGAGCCACGAAATAATCGGGCAGTCGAGAAGAAAATGCGCGAGTGCCTGAGCCTCGACCGGGCCCGGGTTCAGAACAACCGGATCTCGCAGTTCGGACTTATGGAAATCTCCCGGCAACGCCGCCGGGCAGGCGTGATGCAAGCGACGTCCGAGAAGTGCGATGCCTGTCATGGCTCGGGCCGGCGCCGCTCCATTTCCTCCGCCGCACTTCAGATCATCCGGACCATCGAGTCCCGCGCCGCGGGTGGGGGTTTGAAGGCCATTACAGTGACCGCGCCAACCGATGTTGCTCTGTATATTCTAAACTCCAAGCGGGAAGAGATCACCCAGATCGAAGATGCTGCGGGCTTTGCCGTTGCGATCAACTCTTCAGCGGCCATGATCCCTGGTGATTTTGAGATCTCTGTCGAAAAAGGAAGTGCCCGGCGGCGGCGCAAAGCCTATGATCGTGCAGATTTCATCATCGGTGATGAGGATGATCACCTGTTGCCGGAAGAACCCATCGAGGAGGCTGCAGAGGAGACACTGGGCGCGGAGGACCATCAGGTCTCCGAAAGGCCCGATGGTGATGACAGCACCGGAGGGCGCCGCCGCCGGCGGCGACGCGGTCGTCGCGGCGGTCGCCGTCGGCGTCGAGACCGAGACGGCGGA
>CAJXMY010000125.1 GCA_913056435.1 uncultured Hyphomonadaceae bacterium
GGGCGTCCCAACAACGCAGTGCTCTGGGGTAGTCGGCGAAGCCTGGGCTGGACAAGACGCTTGTGCCCTGCGATGCCGCATCACGAGCAGCCCAGGTGAAGAGTTCAGCAGCACCATTCCCAGGCAAGACCTGTTCAGCGTCAACACCGTGCAACCCCGCAAGATGACCGCAAAGCAAGTTGTGCTGCCGATCGGGATAGTCGCGAAAGCTCCGAGCCAGCGCAGACCATCCCAACCGAGGCGTCCACGGCACCACTGAGGCACTGGCATCCAACACCTGAGACGCGGGAAGACCAAGACATTCAGCTGCCTGCTGAATCTCGCCGCCGTGCGCTGACGTCAAAGCAGTCATGATATATGGACATTACTGTGAAAAGATCAACCATTTCCAAGGTTAGGGTCATGCCGGTACCCCGGCGACGTCTTTTCGGCTGGCGGCCAGACCCAGAACATCGCGATAGCCTTGACCGATTTCCATATATGCGGTGTGCCCGCCGGCCTCCAGCAGGCGGTGTGCCGCGCGGAGTCGGTAGAAAGGTAAATGCATGAACATATGATGTTCACAGTGAAAATTGACCGCATATGGCGCAATGAGGGCTCTTTCGAGCCAGTTGGCCTTTGTCGTTCGGGCTTGTTTCAAGGGATCATCGCTGTCGCTGAGAACCGCATGCTCGGCAATGTTGCGCAGGCGGGTGACCAGTTGGTTCCAAGTCGCCATCGGCAGCAGCCAGAGCAGAAAATAACTCCACCAGACGCCGAGCAAGGTCAGACCGAGGAAAAGAACCGCATTTGCACCAAGAAAGGGAAAGGCAGCATTCCGGGCGGCTGTCATCCGGTTCTGGGTTCCCTTGCCGGGACGAATTCCGATGCCAAACGCATTGGCGATCTGGTTGCGGCGCTGCTTGAAGAAGGTCTGACCCGTCAAGTCCCGGATGATTTTTCGCCTTAAAGATCGGCTCGTTATCGGGAAGGGGGCCGACAGATTGAGGTCCGGATCCTCTGGCTGCTGGGCAAATTTATGATGCTGCAGATGGTAGTCTCGGTAGGATTTGAGATCTGCCCCCACAGGCGCGCCCACAATCCACTGTCCCACAAAATCATTGAGTTTGGACCGCTTGCTCAGCCCTCCATGAGCGGCTTCATGCATGAGCACCGCAAGACCAAGCTGTCGTGTGCCGATGACTGGGACGGTGATCAGGGCGAACCAGGGTTGCCAGATGGTGAGTGCCATCGACAGGGCAATGACGGTCCAGGCATGGGCGACAGCGCCGAGACCCATGAGGTCGGACCGATGACTGAGAAGCCGCCAATCTTCGGGGGTGAAAAAATCGCTGGGTTTGACACGTTTTGCTGCAGGCATGGCATCGGACTACACCTCCTGTCGTAGCGTCACTCAAGCCCTATCAGAGAAGGACCGCGAGGCCGATTCCACCGGCGAGAATGACTCCGGCCCAGACGTTCTGTTTGAACACGCTAAGCGCCCGCCCTGCCGGATCGCCTCTCAGTTGAGCAACCTGGTAGAGACCATGACACAGAAAGGCGATCGCGGTCAGGGCTGCGAGCCGTCCCCCACCCGCATAAGACAGGCCAATGGCGATCAGGAGCGTGGCGACCAGATGAAAGCTGAAGATCCCGGTGAGGACTTTCTGGCCGAAAAGCCGCGCGGTCGACCGAACGCCGATCATGGCGTCATCCTCCGCGTCTTGCAGGGCATAAATGGTGTCATAGGCCACCGTCCATGCCGCGAGTCCGAGGTAGAGCACCACATTGGCCCCGGTCAGGCCGCCATACACCGCGGCGCCCCCGACCAGAGCGCCCCAGTTGAAGGTAAAGCCGAGCCAGGCCTGTGGCCACCAGGTCAGGCGTTTCATGAAAGGATAGGCTGCCACAAGCGGCAAGGCGAACAGCGTGACAATCTTGGCCAGACCTGGCAAGGCCAGCCAGACGAGGAAGCCCACTGCGACCTGGCTCCCGAGGAACACATAGGCCTCTTTGGGACGGATCTG
This sequence comes from uncultured Hyphomonadaceae bacterium, assembly GCA_913056435.1. Lineage (GTDB taxonomy): Bacteria > Pseudomonadota > Alphaproteobacteria > Caulobacterales > Hyphomonadaceae > Henriciella. Next base: position 2,007 of record CAJXMY010000125.1, read on the forward strand.
ACCGGAGGGCAGGGGGCGGTCTTTGGTCCGCGCCACCTGGGCATCGAAGTCCCGATCCAGAAGATCGTTCCAGGTGCAGCCCGCGCCGCGCATCGCAATGGCGCCGACGAAGAAAAGAATCGCGAAGACGAGATCCGGCCAACGGAATCCGGTGGTCAGCCTCATCTGTGCCAGCCCGATCAGGCAGGGAAGAAAGAGCAGCCAGATTCCCACTGGCCGGTCCCATCTGGCGAGAAGGGCATAAGGCCGAACGGAGCCAGGAAGGTAGGTCAGGAGCCCCGGCAGAGCCGAATCAGCGGGCGGGGGCGAGGGGACGGCTTCCTGATCTCTGGGTTGAGTCGGTGTCTCAGTCATAGAGGCTGTATAGCCGAAGAGACCACGGCCGACTATAAGCGAAACGCGACCGCCTGCCAGAAAGGAGCCGATTTTGGCTGAAGCCCCACGACTGTTTGTCGAAGACGAACTGGCCTTATCGGATCCTGTCATATTCGATCCGGCTCAGACCAATTATCTGACGCGAGTCATGCGGCTCAGGACAGGAGATGGGGTCCGTTTGTTCAACGGCCGCGACGGCGAATGGCACGCTCAGCTTGAGGTTGACGGGCGTCGGGCCCGCGCGGTGCTGCGCCGCCAAACAAGGGCGCAGTATGTGCCCCCGCAATTGTCCCTCGTCTTCGCGCCTCTGAAAAAAACCCGAACCGATTTCCTGATTGAAAAAGCCACCGAACTGGGTGCCACCGAGCTGGCTCCCATTATGACGGCCTTCACCCAAACCCAGCGGGTCAAGGAAGAACGGCTCAGGGCTCTGGTTATCGAGGCCGCGGAGCAGACGGAACGCCTCGACGTGCCGGACATCGCGCCGGTGCAGAGCCTGTCGAACCTTCTGGCCGGCTGGCCGGAAGCGCGGCCACTTTTTTATTGTGACGAGCGCGGGGCGGCGCGCACCATGGCAGACGAGCTGGTGGCGGTTGGACCCGGTCCGGCAGGGGTTCTGGTGGGGCCCGAGGGCGGCTTTTCAGAGACCGAGCGACAGCAGCTGCGGGCCTTGCCTTTTGTCCGGCCGGTGACACTCGGACCGCGAATCCTTCGCGCCGAAACCGCGGCGGTCGCCGCGCTGAGTCTCTGGCAATCAGGCGTTGGCGATTGGCACGACATACCCTATCTGCCCTAAACAGAGCCGACGGACATGGAACACCCAAATTGACCACACCCACGCGTGACATTGACGAAACGTCGCCCCGAATCGCTGGCAAAGCCGAGCTGGTGCGCTGGTTTGAAGCCGGATCGACGCCGAAATCGGAGTGGCGTGTCGGGACGGAACACGAGAAGTTTGGGTTCCTCCTGGAGGGCCTTCGGCCGCTGCCTTATGATGGGCCGGCGTCCGTGCGGGTTATGCTCGAGGGATTGCGCGACCAGTTTGGCTGGTCACCCATTGAGGAGGGGGGCCACCTTATTGGGCTCAAAAAGGCGGGGGCCAGTGTTAGCCTTGAACCGGGTGGGCAGTTCGAATTGTCTGGCGCGCCGCTGGAACATATCCACCAGACCTGCAACGAGGTCGGCGCTCATCTGGCAGAGGTCCGCAGCATCGCCGAACCCCTTGGCATCCGATTTCTTGGATTAGGAGCCAGCCCTCTTTGGAGTATGGATGAAACCCCGATCATGCCCAAGGGGCGTTATCAGATCATGCGGGCCTATATGGACCGGGTCGGCCGGCTGGGTCGGCAGATGATGTTTCGAACCTGCACTGTGCAGGCCAATCTCGATTATGCCGATGAAGCGGATATGGTGAAGAAGTTCCGTGTGTCCCTGGCGCTTCAGCCTCTCGGCACCGCCCTGTTCGCGAATTCGCCTTTCATGGAAGGCCGTCCAAATGGCTTTTTAAGCTACAGGTCGCATGTTTGGACGGACACCGACCCCGACCGGACGGGTATGCTCCCCTTCGTGTTCGAGGACGGGTTTGGTTTTGAGCAATATGTCGACTACGCCCTCGACGTTCCGATGTATTTTGTACGCCGGGGGGGACAGTATCTTGACGCGTCGGGCCTCAGCTTCCGGGACTTCATGGCGGGCGAATTGCCCATCCTGCCCGGCGAACGCCCGGCAATGGATGACTTTGAAGACCATCTTTCAACGATTTTTCCCGAGGTCCGTCTGAAGCGCTTCCTCGAAATGCGGGGATCGGATTCCGGGCCGTGGGATTCGATCTGCGCGTTTTCGGCCTTCTGGACGGGTCTTCTTTATGATGAGGTCGCGCTCGACGCGGCCTGGGAGCTTGTTCGGGGCTGGTCGGAGGAGTCGCGCGAGAGTATCCGGCAGGCGGTCCGGACACTGGGATTGCGGACGCCGCTGCCGGATGGGCGGGTGATGAAGGACCTCGCGCTCGACGTGCTGGACATCAGCCGCGGGGGGTTAAGCCGGCGGGCCAAGTTGTCGTCGTCGGGTGATGATGAGACGGGGTTCCTTGCCCGTCTTGATGAAATCGCCCGGTCTGGCCGGACACCTGCGGAAGATCTGCTCATGCGATATCATGGCCCCTGGGGACGTGATGTTCGGCCGATTTTCGAGGAGGAGGCCTATTAGGAGGCCCGGCCAGAGCGGTCCTGAGAAGGTTCAGGTCTCATTCTTCCACTTGTGACTCCCGCCGAGGCATGGTCAAGAAGAGCGCAGCTCTGAACGAAAGAAGGCATCGGGGGAGACAATTATGACCGGTATTCTGATCGCCATCATGGCGCCAATCTTGATTATTTTTGGCTGGGCATTGTGGCAGATGCGATCCCAGCCAAGAGGTCTCTACATCCTGTTTTTCGCCGAGATGTGGGAACGGTTTTCCTACTATGGCATGCGTGCCTTGTTAATTTTCTACCTGACATGGCACTTCCTGTACGAAAGCGACTTTTCCCTGACGCTTTACGGGGCCTATGTGGCGCTGGTCTATCTGGGCCCGCTTCTTGGGGGATACCTCGCCGACAAATATATTGGTTTCCGCAAAGCTGTGACATTCGGAGCCGTGCTGCTGGTCGCCGGTCATGGCCTGATGGGCTTTCATGGACCACCGGCGACCGAGAGCCTCCAGACGGCTGGGGCCAGCTATACATTAGAGCGCCCGACCTATAGCGAAACCCGCGATGAACGCGTGATCATTGTGGACGGCCAGAGCTATGCCGTGGACGGCTTCGTTCAGCCCGAGAAGGGCTCCAATGAGCGGAGCGTGACTTATACGGACGCCTCAGGTCAGCTCGTGTTGGTCGAAGGCACCGTCAGCCGGGATCGCAGTCCGCTGCATGAGCTGATCCTGTTTGCGGCCCTGGCCCTGATCGTCGCCGGTGTTGGCTTCCTGAAGCCCAATATTTCCACCTGTGTTGGCGCCCTTTACGAGCAGGGCGACAGGCGTCGCGACAGCGGCTTTACCCTCTACTATATGGGCATCAATCTGGGGTCCCTGTTCTCTGGGATACTGTGTGGCTGGGCCGCTGCGGAACTTGGCTGGTCCGCGGGTTTTGGCCTGGCCGCGATCGGTATGCTGGCAGGCCTGCTGGTCTTTATCTGGGGCCAGGGATGGCTCGAGGGACGTGCCGACCCACCCGCCGATGTGGACCTGTCGACCCCGGTCTTTCTTGGACTGAACCGGGAGTGGCTGGTCTATATGGCCGGGCTGGGGTTCGCGGGGGTCGCATTCGTATTGCTTCAGTTCGCGGCCCTGACCTCTGCGGCCATGTATCCGATTTTCGGCCTCGTGACCCTGGGGATCGTCTGGTACATGCTGACGCGGCTGGAGGCGGAAGCGCGCAGTGCCATGATCGGCCTCCTGATCCTGTCGATTTCCTCCGTCCTTTTCTGGACGCTTTTCGATCAGGGCCCGACATCGCTCAACCTGTTTGCCGGATCGCACGTCACCAATGAGATTGGCGGATTTGAGTTTCCTGCGACCTGGCTGCAATCGGCCAATCCGTATTATATTGTGATCTTCGCCCCGGCTGTGGCGGCGTTCTGGACCTTTCTGGGCAATCGGGGCTGGGAGCCCAATTCCTTTGTCAAATTTGGATTTGCCATGGTGCAGATTGGTGCCGGTTTCTACATTCTGAATCTCGGCATTCAGACCGCGACCCCGGACGCCGAGGGCGCCTTGCGGATCTCTGTCTTGTTCATCCTGCTGATGTATCTTCTGCACACGACGGGCGAGATTTTCCTCTCGCCGGTGGGGCTGTCGGCCGTGACCAAGATGTCTGCGAAGCAGATCGTGGGGTTCATGATGGGCTACTGGTTTCTGGCCAGCTCATTCGCCAATGTCATTGCGGCCGAAGTGGCCCGGCGGACACAGGTTCCGGAGGGGGCGCCTCCCGCAGAGAGCCTGGCAGCCTATAATGCGGTGTATATACAACTTGGAACGGCCGCGGTCGGTCTGGGCGTCCTTCTTCTGGTGCTGAGCCCGGCCCTTCAGCGCCTGACCCGCCATGTCGAGGGTCGCAGCGACCCAACAGAGACAGATGCATCAGGGCAACCGGATCAGACGACGGCGACCACCGGTTAATCACCGATGGGCGATATACTTGCTAGCCGGCGCCGCCGACCGTCAGGCCCGTCGTCCCGCCGACGACCGTTCCGCTCGGGGCGTCGCCGGCCAAAGCCGGTCCGCCGAGGCGCACGCCCGAGCCC
>CAJXMY010000126.1 GCA_913056435.1 uncultured Hyphomonadaceae bacterium
CAGCGCCTTGGCCATGTCCTCAGGAAGCTCTGATTCAAAGTTCATTCGCTCGCCTGTGCCCGGGTGCGTGAACCCAAGCGTCTTCGCGTGAAGTGCTTGCCTGGGTAGCGCCTCGAACATGTTGCGCAGGAACGCATTGTACTTGCCCCCAGGCGCACCTTTGACCGCGACGTTGCCCCCATAGGAGGGGTCGCCAAACAATGGGTGCCCGATGTACTGCATGTGCACGCGGATCTGGTGGGTGCGCCCGGTCTTGAGCGCCACATGCAGCAGGTCCGCCCGGAGCAAATAGAGACGGTCGGCGCCCGGTACGCCGCGTCTGGTATCACCGCGGAGCTGGCGCCGTTCTTCGAGGATATGCCGGACCGCCTCGCCGCGGCGCATCTGGTCATTGCCCGATCGGGCGCGGGCACGGTGAGCGAAATTTCGGCCATTGGTCGGCCCAGCATCCTGATCCCCCTGAAAATCGCCATGGATGATCATCAAACCGCCAATGCGGGGGCCCTCGTTCAGGCTGGGGCCGCCGATCTTCTGCCGGAGGATCTGGCCTGTCCTGATCGTCTGGCCAGGCTCCTGGCCGAGCGCCTGTCTGATCCTGAGACCCTGCGGGGCATGGCTGTGGCGGCAGCGGGTGCCGGGAAGCTGCAGGCCACACAGGATCTGGCCGACCTGGCGGAACGGGCCGCGGGCCGGCAAGTGACAAGAGACGTCGCCGCGCTATAGACAATTCAAACCCCTTCTCAGGAGGCAGAGTCTTGATTCCGAAACCCTCTCCCACGCCCTTCGCCCTCGGTCCGGCCCATCTCGTTGGTATCGGGGGGATCGGTATGTCGGGCATAGCCGAGATCATGATGAATCTGGGCTATGAAGTGCAGGGCAGCGACATGAACGACAGCGCCAATGTCCAGCGTTTGCGGGAGAAGGGCGCGCGGGTGCATATTGGACATGCGGCGGCAAATGTCGCCGGCGCCGGCGCGGTCATCATTTCCTCCGCCATTGGCGATGGCAATCCAGAGGTGGAAGCGGCGCGGGCACGGGGGATCCCGGTGGTCCGCCGGGCGGACATGCTGGCCGAAATCATTCGCCTGAAATGGAGTGTTGCCGTGGCCGGGACCCATGGCAAAACGACGACCACCTCCATGGTCGCGGCCCTGCTCGATGGTGCCGGTCTGGATCCGACCGTTATCAATGGGGGCATCGTGAATGCTTATGGGTCTAACGCCAAAGCCGGGACAGGGGACTGGATCGTTCTGGAAGCCGATGAGAGTGACGGGACCTTTACCAAGATCCGGTCAACCATTGCGATCGTGACCAATATGGACCCGGAGCACATGGAGCATTACGGGTCCATGGAGGCCCTCCGGGCGGCTTTTGACACCTATATCGGCAATATTCCGTTTTACGGGTTCGGCGTTTTGTGCACCGACCATCCGGAGGTGGCGGCAATGGTCAGCCGGGTATCGGACAGGCGCCTGGTGACGTATGGCTTCAACCGGCAGGCTGATGTGCGCGCGGTCAAGCTCCAAAGCGTGGCGGAGGGAACCCGTTTTGATGTGCTGATCCGCGGTCGGGCCGGCCAGCCTGATCGGAATATATCGTCGGTGTTTCTGCCCATGGCCGGAGAACACAATGTCACGAATGCCCTGGCGGCCATCGCGGTTGCGGTTGAATTGGGGGCCAGCGAAGCGCAGATCTGCGCGGCCCTGAAGGGCTTTGGGGGCGTTAAGCGTCGCTTCACCCGGGTCGGGGACTGGCAGAGGGCGCCGGAGGGTTCGCCCGTCCGGTTTATCGATGACTATGCCCATCATCCCGTGGAGATCACTGCGGCGCTTAAGGCGGCCCGGGCCCTGCAGGGTGACGGACGTGTGATTGCGGTGTCCCAGCCGCACCGCTACAGCCGGCTGAATGATTTGTTCGACGAATTCTCTCGATGCTATGGCGAGGCGGATATCGCGGTGATCACGCCCGTCTATGCCGCCGGAGAGACTCCGATCGACGGGGTGGATGGTGCGGCGCTGGTGCGCAGCATTGCCAGCCATGGTCACAAACAGGCGCGCTATGCCGAGCGCCTCGATGAACTTCCGGCTCTGATCCGCGAGCTGGCCGGTCCGGGTGACATGGTGGTGTTCATGGGGGCGGGCTCCATCAGCGCATGCGCCTATGAAACACTCCAGACCCTTTTGGCATCATGATCAGACCGGCACTTTTCCACCATCGTCCCCTGCGCGTATCGCGGGGCCAACCATGACGGATCACGCCTCGTCTCTGTCCGGACTGCGTGGCAAGCTGATCTCTCAGGCGGCCTTGGCGCCATATACCTGGTTCCGGGTCGGGGGTGCTGCCGACCTTTTGTTTCTGCCAGCTGACGAGGCAGACCTTGCCGCGGGGCTCTCCCGTTGGGCACCGGATGCGCCGGTTCGCGTCCTGGGCGTCGGCTCCAACACGATCGTCAGGGATGGCGGCATAGACGGACTGACGGTTCGGCTTGTCGGGACGTATTGGGGCCAGATCGATCAGGTTTCGGACACAGAGCTTTTTGTCCGTGCGGGCGCGCTGGATCTGTCGGTTGCCCGCACCGCGGCAAAAAAGGGAATCGCAGGCCTGTCGTTTTTGTCAGGGATCCCGGGCTCTCTCGGCGGGGGGGTGCGGACCAATGCGGGCTGCTATGGTCGTGAGCTGCGCGATTGCCTGGTGCGAATCGATGGCCTGACCCGGTCTGGGGAATCGGTCTCCTTTCAGGGCGAGCTTGAAGAGCTGGGGCTCCCGCCCGTGCAGTTCGGATATCGCCACAGCGACTTTGCAGAGGATGTGATTATCACGGGCCTGACCCTCAGGGGGACCGGCCGCGCTGATCCCGCCGTTCTTCAGGAAGAAATTCTGGCTCATCAGGCCCGGCGGGCGGAGACCCAGCCGATCCGGGAAAAGACCGGAGGGTCGACCTTCGCCAACCCGGATCCTCCCGGCGAGCCGGGTGCCCGATCGAGCTGGAAACTCGTCGAAGCGGCCGGTTGCCGGGGTTTGCGTGTCGGGGGCGCGCAGGTCAGCGAAAAGCACTGCAACTTCCTGATCAATACCGGTGAGGCGACGGCCGCTGATATTGAAGCCCTTGGTGAGCTGGTTCGGGCTCGGGTTCTCGAACAGAGCGGAGTGCACCTGCGGTGGGAAATTCGAAGGATCGGGCGGCTTCAGGAGGCCTGATCATCACCCTGCCGCTTTGAAGCCGTCTTAACGCCCCATCAACTTGGATAAAGTGATGTGGACAGAACCCATGACGGAGAGAACGGTGACGATGACACGTGTTGCAGTGGTCTACGGCGGATGGTCGTCCGAGCGCGACATTTCACTGACCTCAGGGCGGCAGATGGCGGCCGCCGCCCGCCGCGCGGGGTTCGAGACGGTGGAGATTGACGCCACCCGCCAGCTCGCGCGCCAGATCGAAGACGCGAACCCTGATGTCATTCTGAATGGCCTGCATGGCCCCGGCGGAGAGGATGGCATCGTGCAAGGTATTTTCGAGGTCCTGGGCATCCCCTATTCCCATTCCGGCGTTCTGGCTTCAGCCCTGGCGATGGACAAGATCAAGTCCAAGCTTGTCTTTGCCGAAGCCGGGCTGGATGTGGCCCGGGATATCGCGGTGACCCGTGAAGAAGTTGCCGGGGCTCATCCCCTGAAACCGCCTTATGTCGTGAAGCCGATCCATGAAGGATCGAGTTTTGGTGTGGTCTTCGTTCATGAAGGAGAGGCTCCGCCCGCCCGCTACGTTATGAGCCCGGATTGGAAATATGGCGACCTGTTAATGGCCGAGGAGTTCATTCCCGGACGGGAGCTTACCGTCGCGGTCATGGGGGACCGCGCTCTGGCTGTCACCGAGATCACAACATTAAGAGAGTTTTACGACTTTGATGCAAAATACACCGATGGAGGGTCCCAACATGTGGTTCCCGCCGATCTTCCCGAGGCGCTGGCCGCCCGGGCCATGTCGGCAGCTTTGACGGCGCATAAGGTCCTGGGCTGCAGGGGCGTGTCGCGGTCAGACTTTCGCTATGATGAAGGCAGAGACAGACTGGTGATCCTTGAAACCAACACGCAGCCCGGCATGACCCCTCTGTCGCTCGTTCCAGAGCAGGCGGCCTATCGCGGGATCTCCTTTGACGACCTGGTCAGCTGGATGATCGAGGATGCGTCATGCCCAAGGTGAAGGCGGCATCCCCTTCGAGACGGAAGAAGGTGACACAGGCGCCCGCACAGGCGCCGCCGCCCGCGGCATCGTCGATCCTGTTTGGCCTCGTCATGGTGGTCGCTCTGATCGTGACCGGGGCCGCTCTGTTGGGTGGGTCCCTGTCGAAGATGGAACAGCGCTGGGCCAATGCACTGGATGGCGTGTCCCGCAGTCTGGGAATATCGGTTGCGCGCGTTGAGGTGATTGGTCTCGAGCATGACCCAGAGCTGGCTCGGTTGATCCGGGACGCCGCCATGATTGTTCCGGGCGAAAATATGTTCCGCGCTGACCCGCACCTTCTGCGCCGGCGGGTGGAGAATACAAACCGGGTTGAACATGTCAGCGTCTACAGGCTCTGGCCGGATACGGTGATGATCCGGGTCGATGCCGCACGCCCCACGGCCCTGTGGTATGACGGTACGGACTGGCGGGTGGTCGATAGCCTTGGCAGGCCGATGCAGGACCAGTCGGTGGCGGCTCATGCAGATTTGCTCAAAGCCAGCGGTGACGGGGCGGCCACGGCCCTCCCGGCCCTGGTTTCTGCACTGGCCGATTATCCTGAGCTTTTGGTGCGGCTTGAGCGCGCCCAAAGAATTTCCCAGAGGCGCTGGGACCTGATCTTTCAGACGGGTCTCCGGGTAAACCTGCCGGCGGACTCAGGTCTGGACGCGGGCCTCGCCCGCCTAGCCTCTCTGGAGGCCCGCCGCCGGATTTCCTCTCTGGCAGTTGCCCGCCTTGATCTGCGGATTTCGGGCCGGAGCACCCTTAGCCCAGCTGGCGAAGACCAGATCAACCGGGAGGCAGCCTGATGGCGACCCCTTCGCAACGCCTGACGTCTAATCAGCTGAGCCGGGCCGGGACGGTCGTGGCCGCACTCGATATCGGAAGTTCCAAGATCGCCTGCCTGATCGGTCGCGTGGACCCGGGCAGCCAGGCTGGATTTGCCTTCATGGGCGGTGGCCGACAGCAAAGCCGGGGATTTAATGGCGGCACAATTACCGACATTGAGGCGCTGGAGCGATCCATCCGGTTGGCGGTTGAAGATGCGGAACGCGAGGCCGGTGAACGGATCGATGCCGTTATTCTGGGTGTCACGGGGCCTCGGGTCTCGGCACAGCTGACTGAGGCGCAGATTGAACTTGATCAGAAAGAGATTTCCCTTCGAGACGTTCACAAGGTCTGGAAGGCTGCTCTGAGCCGTGATCTCCTCCGGGACAGGGACCTCCTCGGAGCTTTTCCTGTCATGTATGGTGTGGATGATCAGGATGATGTCCGCGACCCTGTCGGTATGATCGGCAACCGCCTGCGTGTTCTGCTCAACGTGGTCACGGCACCGACGTCTCTGGTCAAAAATCTCAGCGAATGTGTGAACCGGGCCCACCTCAAAGTCGATCGTATTGTCCCATCAGCTCTGGCGAGCGGTGCTGGAAGCCTGATCGAGGACGAAGTCGAGAATGGGGCCATCTGCATTGATTTCGGTGGGGGGGTCACCTCTGTCTCGGTCTTCCTGAACGGGGCCCCGGCTGGACTGGACCTGATCAAGGTGGGTGGCGGCAACATAACGGGGGACATTGCTCAGGGTATCGGGACCACCTTCGCCGCAGCGGAGCGCCTGAAGACGGTTTATGGTACGGCAGATCTGGATGGTCCCGGTCTGGCCGAGCGCATTGAGGCGCCGCGTCTCGGAGATGATGGCCGCCTGACCGCCTGCCGTATGGCGCGCGGTGATCTCGCCCGGATGATCAATCCGCGCGTGGAGGAAATCTTCGAAATGGTGGGGGCCTGCTTGGTCTCCAGTCCGCTTTACCCGATCCTCCCGCGCCGTACGGTTCTGACCGGAGGTACCAGCCAGCTTCCCGGCGCGCGGGATGTCGCCAGCCGGATCCTCGACCGTCCGGTTCGTCTCGGCCGACCGGTTGATGCGGATCTGCTGGGCGAAAATTTTGGAATTCCAGCTTTTTCCACAGCCGCGGGTCTGATACGTTATTCCATGAGGGGATTCGCGGATGCGTCGCAGGCTGGCGGCATGTCTGCAAAAGCCGGAGCATCGCCCGGGCGTAGAGTGGTTTACAGAGTGCTTAACTGGATCCGTGAAAATTTTTAATCACGGAGAGAGAAGCTTAAGAGTCTTTTAGGCTGCCTCGACCATTCTTTCCGGATGCGCTGCTCTTGCGCAAGGTGAATGGATCGGAGCCGGTTATGACAGCAGAACTCAAGCCCAGCATTATTGTCGTCGGCGTTGGGGGCGCCGGGGGGAACGCTGTCGATAATATGATCGAGGCGAACCTGCAGGGCGTTGAATTCTATGTAGCCAATACCGACGCCCAGGCGATGTACCGGTCCAAAACCCAAAATCGCCTTCAGCTCGGCCTGGAGACAACCGCCGGTCTTGGCGCGGGCGCCCGC
>CAJXMY010000127.1 GCA_913056435.1 uncultured Hyphomonadaceae bacterium
TGCATGCCGGGCTCCCGGGCCCCGAGGAGGTGAGCGTGTCGCATGGCCCGCCGCATAATCCGGCGCAGAACATAGCCCCGCCCTTCATTCGATGGCGTCACACCGTCCGCCACGAGGAAGGCCGATGTCCGCAAATGATCTGCGATCACCCGGAAAGACGGCAACAGATCCCCTTCCGCCTTGCGGCCATAGACATCCTGTTCGGCGGCAATCAGCTTCTGAAACAGGTCGATATCATAATTATTGTGAACCCCCTGAAGAACCGCGGCCATGCGCTCGAGGCCCATGCCCGTGTCGATTGACGGCTTGGGCAGATTATGACGGCGTCCGTCGGCCTGCTGGTCAAACTGCATGAAGACCAGGTTCCAGATCTCGATAAAGCGATCGCCATCCTCATCCGGGGATCCGGGTGGCCCCCCCGGCACATCGGGACCGTGATCGTAGAAAATCTCCGAGCAGGGACCACAAGGTCCCGTATCGCCCATCGACCAGAAATTATCCGAGGTCGCGATCCGGATAATCCGATCGTCCGGCAACCCCGCCACCTTTCTCCAGATGTCCGCCGCGGCCTCATCGTCGGCATAAACCGTGACCAGAAGCCGGTCCGCCGGCAGGCTCAGCTCCCGCGTGACCAGATCCCAGGCAAAGTGTATGGCCTCATCCTTGAAATAATCCCCGAATGAGAAGTTCCCCAGCATTTCGAAAAAGGTGTGATGGCGCGCTGTATAGCCGACATTATCAAGGTCGTTGTGCTTGCCGCCCGCCCGCACACATTTCTGGGAGGTCGTGGCCCGCGGAGCCGGTGCGCGCTCCGCTCCGGTGAAAACATTCTTGAACGGCACCATGCCGGCATTCACAAACAAGAGTGTCGGATCATTCTGAGGCACAAGCGGCGCGGAAGACTGCCTCAGATGATCCTGCCCCTCAAAATAGGACAGAAAGCTTTCGCGAAGCTGATTCACGCTGGTCATAGTCTTCCCTTCCGCCGCCGGCACCCACTGGTCCCGTCATTAACGGAATTGGATATATGATGTGTTCAGCCTCGCGCCAAGCCATTGCTGCCGCGCCGGACCAAAGCCCGTCAGCCCAGACCAGCGGCCTTGTCGTCACCGTCCGAATCGTCCTGCACGCCCCCCTCCACCAGAAGCACGTCTGACAGCAAGCCCGAGCGTTTGCGAATCTCGGTTTCGATTTCATCGGCCACAGCAGGATTGTCCTTGAGATACTGGCGGGTCTTCTCTCGCCCCTGCCCGATCCGGTCCGCCCCGTAGGAATACCAGGAACCGGACTTCTCGATCACCTCGCACTTGACACCGAGATCGATCAGCTCGCCGGTTTTGGAAATGCCCTCACCATAGATGATGTCAAATTCGACCTGCCGGAACGGGGGCGCCACTTTATTCTTGACCACTTTCACCCGCGTCTGGTTACCAATCACCTCGTCCCGATCCTTGAGCGCGCCAATGCGGCGAATATCGAGACGGACCGAAGAATAGAATTTCAGCGCATTTCCGCCCGTTGTGGTTTCCGGACTGCCAAACATCACACCAATCTTCATGCGGATCTGGTTGATGAAAATCACCATGCAATTCGACTTGGAGATCGAGCCCGTCAATTTCCGCAAGGCCTGGCTCATCAGGCGTGCCTGCAGGCCCGGAAGGCTGTCGCCCATCTCGCCCTCAATTTCGGCCCGTGGCGTCAGGGCCGCCACCGAGTCAATCACCAGAACATCCACCGCACCCGAACGCACCAGCGTATCCGCAATTTCCAGAGCCTGCTCCCCGGTGTCCGGCTGCGAGACCAGAAGATCGTCAAGATCCACGCCCAGTTTCCCGGCATAGACCGGATCAAGGGCATGCTCGGCATCAACGAAGGCACAGACCCCACCATTTTTCTGGGCCTCGGCCACAACGTGCAGGGACAAGGTGGTCTTTCCCGAGCTCTCCGGACCATAAATTTCAATCACACGCCCTTTTGGCAAACCGCCAATCCCCAGCGCGATGTCCAGGCCCAGCGAGCCCGTCGATATGGCCTCGATGTCCATCGAGGTTTTCTCACCGAGACGCATGACCGAGCCTTTCCCGAAGGAACGCTCAATATTGGACAATGCGGTTTCCAGGGCTTTTTGTTTGTCCACGCCGGACTCCTTGTCGACAAGCTGCAGATCTGGTTTGGCCATGAGTCGTTCCCTTTCGTAAATATCGCGTCCCGCGTTCGGGTGCCAATGTCTGTTGAAAACAGGCTGTACCACATTTGTTCACATGAACAAAGCAGAAACATTGATAAGGCTGGTTTTCCAGCTCCGAAAAGTGGGGCATAGTGGAACGATGCTGAAAAAGACCGACCGCCTCCCCGGTGAGGCCACACTTATTTATCTTGATGGCGACATCAAACTTGAAAGTCCGGGTGACTTTGTCGTGTGCGCCGTCACCAGCCGGAAAATTCCGCTTCAGGCCCTGCGCTACTGGTGCGTGGATCGGCAGGAAGCCTATGTTGACGCCGCTGCGGCGTCCGCACGCATGATCGGGGATCGCTGAATGCGGCGCCACAGACTGCTGGGGTTGGGCCTGATTCTGCTGGGCCTGCCATCCGCCGCCGATATGCCCCAGTCGACCATCAGCTGCAGTGGGATGGCTCAGCAGGCCGGTCTTTTGCGCTGTGACGTCCCGCTGGGAGACCGGCTCAGCCTGATCAGTTCTGAGGGAACCTTGCTGCGGGATGTTCCTGTCCCCGCCGACGGTTCGGTCACGCTGGGCCTCGACCGCGACGCACCCCGCCAGCTGATCCTCACCACGAATCATGCCGAGGTTGCCCCCCTGACCGTGGACATTTCCCCCCGTCGGGACCCCTATCGGGAAATTACCGGTTTTGAATGTGACAAGGTCGACGCCCGGACAGAGGCCCAGAAAGCCCATGCCGGTCGCAGCTGGGTCAAGAAACAGGCCGCCTTCAAGACTTTTGCAGATGGCCCCGGGGCGGATCGGGGGTTCCTGCGTCCGGCAGAGGGGCCAACCTCATCGCCCTTTGGACCGACCCGAAAATATATCGGCCAGCGGGACGATGGCACGCAATGTGAGAGCATCTCTGTTCATTATGGTTATGACATTGCGGTACCCGTCGGCACCGACGTGGTCGCCCCCGCGGCGGGAACCGTCACCCTTGGCGATCCAGACCTTTATTATGAAGGCGGAACCGTCTTCCTCGATCATGGCGATGGCCTGGTCTCAGTGTTCATGCACATGTCTGATGTCAGCGTGGTGGCGGGACAGGCGGTCAGGCGCGGAGAGCGCCTTGGGGCCTCTGGCAATACCGGGCGAACAACCGGACCGCATTTGCACTGGGCCGTGAAATGGCGCAATCCGGGCAGCGAGGACCGGAGCGGGGATTTTTATATCGATCCGGGCCTGCTGCTCCAGCTCGACCCGGTCTCCTGACCGCGCCTGACCGCCTCAGGGCAGGATCAGGGTGGCGCCGCGGGTTGTCCCGCTCTCGATAGCGGTGTGCGCCGCTGCAACATCATCGAGGCCGAAGCGCTGACCGATTCTGGCTTCGATGGCCCCGGTCCGCAACGCCCCGAACAGGGCCGCCGTTCCCCGGGCCATGCCTCCATCTTCCCCAAGAAAGGAGAACAGGGTCGGGCGTGTGAGCACCAGCGAGCCCTTAGCGGCGAGGAGGCCCGGGGCAATGGGCTCGACAGCTCCGGACGCATTGCCATAGCTCACCCACCAGCCGCGGGGACGCAGACTGTCGAGCGAGGCCTGAGCCGAGGCACGCCCGACGCTGTCATAGCTGACATCAACCCCCACGCCGCCGGTCAGCTCGCGCACACCGGCCGCCACATCCGTCCCGGACAGGAGGGTCTCGCTGGCCCCAAGCGCCCGTGCCTCCTCCGCCTTCTCAGGCGTTGAGGTGACCGCGATCACCCGCGCCCCCATCGACGCCGCCCAGGGCACCAGAAGAGAGCCGACCCCACCCACCGGCGCCCAGACCAGCGCCGTATCGCCGGGCAGGATCCGGCGGACCTCGAACAACAGCATCCATGCGGTCAGGCCTTTCAGCAAGGTCGCCGCCGCGGTCGCCTCGCTGATGCCGTCGGGCAGTCGGACCATGCTGGCCGCCGCCCCGGTATAATGGGTGGCATAGGTCCCGGCCCCAAGATAGGCGACCCGGTCACCGGGGCGCAGTCCGGTGACACCTTCCCCAATTGCGTCCACAATGCCGGCGCCCTCGGACCCCGGAACAAAAGGCATTTTGACGGGATACAGTCCAGTCCGGTGATAAGTGTCGATGAAATTCAGACCAATGGCCGTCTGGCGCACCAGGGCCTCTCCCGGACCGGGGGGACGCGGATCCCGGGCCTTCCGTCGCAAAACATCCACGCCGCCTGTTTCGGCGATCTCGATCACATAGGCCTGCCCCATGGCTGTTCTCCCGGAATCAGTATTAGTCATTTGAATGTCCTATCTAACTCAGATTTGCGGTGTCGACGAGGCGGGACGTGGCCCATGGGCCGGGCCGGTGACGGCAGGGGCCGTCATTCTTGATCCGGCTCGTCCGGTCGCAGGCCTGACCGACTCAAAAAAACTGTCCGAGGCCCGGCGCGTGACGCTGGAAGCCGAGATCAAGGACAAGGCGCTCGCCTGGGCGGTGGCCGAGGCCACGCCGGCCGAAATTGACCGGCTGAACATCCGCGAGGCGACCCTGTTGGCCATGCGCCGGGCGGTGATCGGCCTCGGCTTCGTCCCCGATGAAATCCTGATCGATGGCAATGTGGTTCCTTCAGGCCTTCCGGCGCCGGCCCGGGCCATTGTCAAGGGCGACCTGAGCGAGCCGGCAATCTCTGCCGCGTCGATCCTCGCCAAGACCGCCCGCGACGCGCTGATGAAACAGCTTTGTGTGACCTATCCCGGTTATGGCTTCGCCGGCCACAAGGGCTATGGCACCGCCGCGCACGCCACGGCGCTGCGGCAGCTCGGTCCCTGTGAGATCCATCGTCAGAGCTTTGCCCCCGTGGCCGCGGCGGCCCGGGGTCTGGACAGGGGGCCGCTGCGGTCTTTCCCCCCCGAAGATTGGAGAACAGCATGACCCTGTTTGGCTGGCATGTCTGGCGCGGTGAAACCGGCCAGAGACATCGCTTCAGAATCACGCGGAAAATTCCGGACCTGCCCAAGGATCCGGGGATTTATGTCATGGTGCGCAGACGGGCCTTCTTCTGGCGGATCCCGATCTATATTGGCAAGGCCGCCAGCCTGCGCGACCGTCTCGACGACCATGAAAAATGGTACAAGGCCTTCTACAAGTACAAGGCAAAAGAACGACATTATCTCTGCGTGGCGACAGAGGATGAGCGTCAGCGCATTGAGGAGGACATGATCCGCAACTATACCCCGATCATGAACGACATGCTGATCCCCCGAGATGATGATGACGCACCCAATCACCGCAAGCTGCGCAAACGCTGGTTGAAGCAGCGCAAGGCCACCCGCGGGCGCTGGATGAGCGCGCGGGATTATTATGGTCTGAACGCCGCCGGCCGCTGATCCCGCTTGAATTTGAACTCCAGACGGGCGATGAGCCTTGGCCATGGCCGATTCCCTTCCGACCACGTGCCCGGACCTCCTCGCCAGCATGCCCTCAGGGGTCAGCTTCAAAAAGCTGCGCAAGCGCCTTGTCCGTCAGGCCCTGCAGGTGATCGACACGTACGGACTGGTTGACCGGACGGCGACGCGGCGTCCGAAATGGCTTGTCTGCCTCTCCGGTGGAAAGGACAGTTACGGCCTGTTGACGATCCTTATGGACCTGCAGTGGCAAGGGGCCTTGCCGGTAGACCTGCTAGCCTGCAACCTGGATCAGGGCCAGCCCGGTTTTCCGAAACATGTCCTGCCCGACTGGCTTGACCGACACGGCATCCCGCACCGCATCGAGACCGAGGACACTTACGCCATCGTCACGGAAAAAGTCCCGGCCGACCGGACCTTCTGTGCCCTCTGCTCACGGCTCAGGCGTGGTATCCTGTACCGCATTGCGCGCGAAGAGGCCTGTGACGCCATCGTTCTGGGTCACCACCGGGACGATGCACTGGAAACCTTCATGATGAATCTGGTACATGGCGGACGGCTGGCGGCCATGCCCCCCAAGCTGCTCAATGATAAGGGCGATATCATGGTGCTGCGCCCGCTGATCAGCTGCGCCGAAAGCGATCTCGCAAAATTCGCGGACGCGCTGAACTTTCCCATCATCCCCTGCAATTTGTGCGGCTCGCAGGATGGGCTGCAGCGACAGGCGATGAAGCAGATTCTCACAGACTGGGAAACGCGCAAGCCCGGTGTCCGCCAGGTCATGGCCCGGGCCCTGAGCGTTGCCCGACCCAGCCACCTGCATGATCCGACCCTGTTTGATTTTACCGGCCTGGTCCCGGGACAGGCTGGCCCCGGCGACGACGGCGTCCCTTTCTGATCGATTGTTCGCAAAAAAAACCCGGTGCGATCAAACGCACCGGGCCTCGAAGTTGTTGTTCCGGCAGGGAGGGAGGAACCGCCCAATTGCAAAAAATCGGGTCGAGCCGGAACACTGCCTATATGGA
>CAJXMY010000128.1 GCA_913056435.1 uncultured Hyphomonadaceae bacterium
CCCCAGAACGGTTCTGGTCACCGGCGGGTCTGGTTTCATTGGCAGCGCGCTGTGCAACGAACTTCTTACGACAACCCATCACCGCCTGATTAATTTCGACAAGCTGACTTACGCGGCGACGGAAGACCCGCTCGATCGGAACAGCTACGGCGGCCGGTACATGTTCCAACGAGGCGACATTTGTGACGCGGCGAAGCTTGCCAGCGTGTTTGCGAAATTTCGTCCCGACTGCGTGATCCATCTGGCCGCCGAAACCCATGTCGACCGGTCGATTGACAGCGCGAGCGCTTTTGTCCGAACCAACCTCGTCGGCACCCAGACCCTGCTGGATGTCTCACGGCGGTATTGGCACATGCTCGACCGCGCCGCAGCAAGCCGGTTCCGGTTTCTCCACGTGTCGACCGACGAAGTTTTTGGCAGCATCCCCGAACCCGCCCTCGCCGATGAGTCATGGGCCTATGCGCCCCGTTCGCCCTACGCCGCGACCAAGGCCGGCGCAGATCAGCTGGTGACTGCCGCCCGGGTCACTTTTGATTTTCCGGCAATCATCGCTCATGGCGCAAATAATTATGGCCCAAGACAGTTTCCGGAAAAGCTCATCCCGCTGATGATTTCCAAGGCCCTCCATGGCGAAGAGCTGCCCCTCTACGGCGACGGGGGACAGATTCGGGACTGGATTTACGTCAGGGATTTTGTGCGGGCGCTGATTGCGCTCCTGGATTGCGAAACACCACAGAGCCGATACGTGATCAGCGCCCGATCCCTGCAAACCAATCTCGACGTTGTGCGAGCCATCTGCACGGCCCTCGAGTCTCAGCGCCCAAACCTGGCGGGGTGTCAGGACCGCATCCGTTTCGTGGCCGACCGGCCGGGTCATGACCGGCGCTACGGACTGGATCCAGCCCGGATCGAGACCGACCTCGACTGGGTCCCCCACTATCGTTTCGAGGAGGGCCTTAAGGAGACCATCGACTGGTATCTTCATCATCGCTCGTGGCTTAGCCACATTCGCGACCACCGTTACAAGGGGGGCCGGCTGGGCCTTTAGCCAGCCGCGGCATTGCCAAGCCTGACGACCGGGCATATCGACCAAGCGAAACTGGAGACATCGGGGACCCATATGACTTTGACCGCAGATCAACTCGCAAAAATCGCACTCGATGCCGGCGACGTGATCATGCAGGTTTATGCCTCGGACTTCGATGTTGAGCAGAAGCAAGACAGCTCACCTGTCACAGAAGCGGACCAAAGAGCCGAAGCCCTGATCCTTGCCGCATTAAGACAGATAGACCCTGAGCTTCCCCTGATCGCAGAGGAAGCTGTGGCCGCAGGCCATCTTCCCAAGCACGGGGATCGGTTTGCACTGATCGACCCGCTCGACGGGACCCGCGAATTCATCAACAAACGCGGCGAATTCACAGTCAATATCGGGATTATCGATCAGGGCGTTCCCGTTATGGGGGTGGTCTATGCTCCAGCGCTCAATCGGCTCTTTGTCGCCGAGACGCGACATCAGGCCTGGCAGGCAAATGTGGCACCCGGCGGCGAACTTCCCGGACCCGATCAGAGAAAACAGCTCAGGATCCGGCCGGCACCCAAAACAGGCCTGACAGCCATTGCCTCCAAATCCCATCGCAGCCCCGAGACCGATGCGTTTCTGGAGACACATCATATTGGCGAAATCATCTCCGCCGGGTCATCGCTGAAATTCTGTCTGATCGCCGCGGGCGAAGCCGACCTCTATCCCCGGCACGGGCGAACCATGGAGTGGGACACGGCCGCCGGGCAGGCCGTCGCCGAAGCCGCGGGCGCACGTGTGACCGAGACAGACGGCACACCCCTGACCTATGGCAAGGTCCACAGGGGATACGATAACCCTCCCTTCATCGTCTGGGGTGATGTGACACCCGCTTGAGAAACCGGCCGTCTGTTCACCGCCACACCTCCCTTCCTGTGACCCGCATTTGAAAAATGCGTCAGCTGGCGACGGAATTGATCTCGCTTGCCGTTGAAGTAAGGTGGACAAAGATGTTCTGGAGGGGGACGAAAATGGAACGCTTGCGCAGAGTTCGTCTGTTGTGTCTTGGCTGGACCAGTCTGCTCCTTGTCGCGTGCGGCGGCGGGGGTGGCGGCAATACGCCACCGCCACCAACGGGCGGGCCGCCACCTCCGCCTGTCAGCACCCAAACCCTCATTGAAACCCCATCCGCAGCTGTACGTTTCCTGTCCTGGAGCACGTTTGGCGGAACCAAGGCCCAGATCGATGCCCTGACCGGGATGGATGCCGCAGACTGGCTGAAACTCGAATTCAGCCGTCCTCCGACCTATACTCTGCCCAAACTGGCGTCCGCACCAAGAGACCAAGACGGGCAAATCGAACGGTGGACAGCCTCCGGCCAGTACTGGGACCAGATGTTCACCGCCCCGGATCAACTGCGCCAGCGCATGGCCTTCGCCCTATCCCAGATCCTCGTCTATTCCGATATCACCAATCTGTCCGAGCAGGCCAAAAGAGCATACTATCAGGACATCCTGATCGAACATGCCTTCGGAAATTATCGCGATCTGCTTCAGGATGTCACCTACTCCCCGGCCATGTCACAATGGCTCACCTATTACCGAAATCGCAAAGGGGACCCCAATACCGGGCGTATGCCCGATGAAAATTATGCTCGGGAGCTGCTTCAATTATTCACCCTGGGCCTCGTGGAGCTCAACCCGGATGGCACTGTTGCCACGGGGGCAAACGAGATATTTGACAATGAGGATATCGTCGGCCTGGCGCGGGTCTTTACGGGTCTTTCAGGCAAGGGCCTCCAGTTCTGGGGCGTCCCCGACGAGGATTATATCTACAACCCTCTGGTCATGTTCGAGGACCAACACTCCACGCTGGAAAAAAGCTTTCTCGGGACCACCATTCCGCCCAACACGTCCGGGACCGAGTCCATCAACATCGCCCTCGATACAATTTTCGAACACCCGAATCTGGCTCCTTTTGTTTCCCGGCAGCTGATTCAGAGACTGACAAGATCAGACCCGCCACCTGAGTATGTCGGCCGTGTGGCCGCCGCATTCGAAGCCGGTCGTTACCAATCGGAAAATGGACAAATCTTCGGTGACAGTCGGCGCGGGAATCTGGAAGCGACCCTCGCTGCCATATTGCTGGACGAGAGCCTTTTTACGGAACCGGCCTCGCTTTCCGCAGCCGAGCAGACCGGCAAGATTCGTGAGCCGATCCTGCGTTTTGCCCACTTCATTCGGGCTTTCGACCATACCAATATCATCAGCCTGAACGAGTGGCGACTGGTCAACACAATAGATCCGGCCACAGGACTGGGACAGCACCCTTTCAGATCGCCCTCCGTCTTCAATTTTTACCGACCCGGTTACATCGCACCGAATTCTCAATCCGGAGAGTTAGGCCTGACAGCCCCGGAGTTTCAGATCATGAATGAGAGCTCTGCGATCGGCTACCATAATTTTACAAGCGAGTTTGCGTTCAATTTCTCACCGCAGCGTGACGGGCAACTTGAAAGCTTCATTCCCAATTATGATGACGAACTGTCTCTGGTCGACACACCTGCAGATCTCGTCGACCACTTAGCGCTACTGCTGACCGCCGACCAGCTGTCCGTGCCAGAGCGTGAGGCCATAACCGCCATTCTCGAAACCCTGCCTGTCGAAACGGGCGACCCCGCAGCGGAAGCCTTCGACAGGTTCCAGAAGGTTGCAACCGCGGTCGCGCTGGTGATCAATTCGCCGTCATTCGCCGTCATCTGGTAGAATCAGAGGAGCTTCAAAATGTCATATCTATCTCGCAGACACCTGCTTCTCGGCGCCGGCGCCACTGGATTTGCCGGGGCACTTGGAGGCCTGTCCGGCCTCGGTCACTCCCGCGCCTGGGCGGCCGACACATCGGGCTACAAAGCCATGGTCTGTATCTTTCTTTATGGCGGTATGGATCAAAGCGACACGCTGCTCCCATATGACACCGCCGAATATGACCTGCTGTCTCAGACCGCCCGAGAGGGACTGTTCTCGGCCTATGGCAGCGATCAGGCGACATCCTCCCGGCATCGGGACAACCTCCTTCCACTCCAGCCGGCAGGCCCGGACATTACAGGCGGACGGCAGTTTGCTCTCCCCCAGGAGCTCGCGCCGCTTCATGCAATGTTTCAGGATGGAGACCTTGCTATCGTAGGCAATGTCGGGCCCCTCATCGAACCGACCACGCGGGCGGGCATGGACAGCGGGACAGCGATCCTCCCGAAACGGCTTTTCTCTCATAATGATCAACAATCAACATGGATGTCGTTGAGCACTGAAGGGGCCCGGTTTGGCTGGGGTGGCCTTTTCCTTGATGCCGTCGCAGCCTCTGCGCCTGGGCAGAGCAATCAATTTGCTTCCATCTCAACAGGCTCAAACGATGTCTTTCTGTCCGGCGCCGGAATTACCCCCTTCCGGGTGACCGGCGAGGGGGCTGTTCTGCCCAACCTCGTCGAACTCGATTATTATCTCGGCCAGACAGAACGGGATGATGATGCCCGGGCAGCAATCCGCGCTTTGCTGGCGCGCACGGACCTGGGGGACAACAATATTTATGCCGGCGATCTCCGACGAACGATGAGCCGGTCGATCGAGAACTCGGAACAAATGCTGGCTGCCCGTCAGAACACCCTGCCCTTTAATACGGTCTTTGCAGATGACTCTGTCAGCCAGCAGCTCAAGGCGGCGGCTGAGACCATTCGCGCCCAACAGTTCCTAAATGTCTCTCGGCAGATTTTCTTCGTATCTACAGGGGGTTATGATACTCACTCGGCGCAAGCTCAGACCATAGGTCGTTTGCACGCCAACCTCGCCAACGGCATCGCGTCTTTCCGCCAAGCCATGCTGGAAATCGGCCGCTGGAACGACGTTGTCGCCTTTACGGCCTCAGACTTTGGACGGACACAGATCGACAATGGGGATGGGACGGATCACGGCTGGGGCGGACACCACTTCGTTGCCGGAGGCGGCGTTCGGGGTGGTCGTCTCTACGGCAACTTCCCGGAAGCCGATCCGACAAGCCTGGATTACACATCCAATCGTGGTCGCATGATCCCTCAGGTCTCGGTGGAGCAATATGCGGCGACCATCGGACGCTGGTTCGGACTGGATCCCTCCGAAATCAACGGAGTCCTGCCTAATCTGGCAAATTTCAACAGCTCGGACCTCGGTTTTCTGTCCAGTCCCATCATTTAGACGCAGACGGCCGGGAAGACAGCGGGAAGACAAAGCGACCAGACGGCCTGTAAGCCGGGTTCTGTCCCCCTGCCGAGGCAGGATGGGCAGCCATTCATCTGCGACACCGCTCACGCGGTGCCTGGTGCGACACACCCAGGATGCGGACTGGAGACGGCCCATATGCACCCTCTATTCGGTCTTGCTCCGGGCGGGGTTTACCATGCGGGCTTTGTTACCAACGCCCCGGTGAGCTCTTACCTCACCCTTTCACCCTTACCCCGGAAGTCTCCGGGGCGGTCTGCTCTCTGTGGCACTTTCCCTCGATTCACACCGGGCGGATGTTATCCGCCGCCCTGTCTCCATGGAGCCCGGACTTTCCTCCAGCCCTAAGGCCAGCAGCTGCCCAGCCGTCTGGTCTTCTGCAATATAGGCGCTGGACCGGGGTTTGCACAGTCATGGATCGCCGTAAGCCCAGACTGGGGAACCGCGGGTCCGCCCTTTAGCGTCCGACCAGTTTTCGAACCGCCATGATCGCCCTGATTGTCTCCAGGTCAGCCTGCCCCGTGACCCGCTCTGGCCTGAAGCGACGTTGAAAAGCGGTCACAACAGCCTCCGTCAGCGCCTGATACACAGCCTGCGCTGGGACCGCATATCCAATGGTCCCGAGCTCCTCGTGCAACCGGCCGACGGCCTCTCCCCGGTCACCTGGACCCAGACCCCGCCCCATCAGCACCCGGCCGGGCGCGTCACCCGCAAGGTCTGGCCAGAAGCCGACCCCCTGCTCGGCCAGCCTCGCCCATGGAAAATGTTCACCCGGGTCGCGTTTCCGCTGGGGGGCAATATCCGAGTGCCCCACAATCCTGTCTTGTGGGATCGCATGCCGATCCACAATATCCCGGCTAAGCTCAATCACCGCCATAATTTGCGCATCAGGATAGGGAACCGGGCGGCCGTCCGCGCCCGGGACGTCGTGCCCGCCATTGACGATCTCGATCCCGATGGAATGGGAATTCAGGTCTGTGTCCCCCTGCCAGCTGCCAAGGCCGGCGTGCCAGGCCCGTTTGTCTTCCGCCACGAGCTGGGTGATGCGGCCATCTTCCCAGACCAGATAATGAGCCGAGACTTCAGCCTCCGGATCACATAGTCGGGCAAGTGCCGCCTCGCCCGTGTGCATCCCTGTGTAATGCAGGACCAGCATGTCCAGTGACGCCCGGCGCTGGTTGAAATTGGGACTCCGACAGACTG
Organism: uncultured Hyphomonadaceae bacterium; assembly: GCA_913056435.1. Classification (GTDB taxonomy): domain Bacteria; phylum Pseudomonadota; class Alphaproteobacteria; order Caulobacterales; family Hyphomonadaceae; genus Henriciella. The sequence continues at coordinate 6,469 of CAJXMY010000128.1, forward strand.
ACGGCTTCATCCCCCCCCACCTTGTATTTTATCCCCGAAAGCCGCCTGCGGGAGCGTCCGGTTTGGACGAACCA
>CAJXMY010000129.1 GCA_913056435.1 uncultured Hyphomonadaceae bacterium
CAACCGGAGATTCACTGGATGCACGCGCCCATCGACGGGTATTCGACTTGCCCTTTGCTCCCCCCTCCAGGCAACGGAGGGGCACCGCCACCGACTGACGGGCCAGCCCGTTTCGGTCCAGCTGAGCGAAGACTTACAGCGCGGTCGGTTCGCCAACTAGGCTTTCGGGGTCCGGGCCTTGCGAGCCTGCTTCGCCACCGGCGCCTTGGCGGGGGGCGGGGGACCGGTCCGATCCGCCTGACGGCGGAAGGTTTCAGCCAGAAACCGGCCGGTCCAGCTGGCCTCGGACTGCGCGACAGCCTCCGGTGTCCCGGTGGCAACGATTTTGCCGCCGCCATCCCCGCCCTCCGGGCCCAGATCAATGACATGATCGGCTGTCTTGATCACATCCAGATTGTGCTCAATCACCAGAACCGTGTTGCCGGTGTCGACCAGTTCATGCAACACCTCCAGGAGCTTGCGCACATCGTCGAAATGAAGGCCCGTCGTGGGCTCGTCCAGGATGTAGAGCGTGCGGCCGGTGGCGCGTTTTGAGAGCTCCTTCGCCAGCTTGACCCGCTGGGCTTCGCCGCCCGAAAGCGTCGTCGCCTGCTGTCCGACCTTGATATAAGACAGCCCGACCCGGTTCAGGGTTTCCATCTTTGACTTGATGGCCGGAACGGCCGCGAAGAATTTGTCGGCCTCCTCCACTGTCATGTCGAGCACATCGGCGATCGATTTTCCCTTGTAGAGAACTTCAAGGGTCTCGCGATTATAGCGTTTGCCCTGACAGGTGTCACAGGTGACATAGACATCCGGCAGGAAGTGCATTTCGATCTTGATGACGCCATCGCCCTGACAGGCCTCGCACCGCCCCCCCTTTACGTTAAAGGAGAACCGTCCGGGCTTATAACCCCGGGCCTTGGATTCCGGCAGACCGGCATACCAGTCCCGGATGGGTCCAAACGCCCCGGTATATGTGGCGGGGTTTGAGCGCGGCGTGCGGCCGATCGGGGACTGGTCAATATCGATGACCTTGTCGAGGTGGTGAAGCCCCTCAAGGCTGTCATAAGGCGCCGGGCTCTGGCTCGCTCCGTTCAGCTTGCGCGCCAGGGCCTTGTACAGCGTTTCGATGATCAGGGTCGACTTTCCACCCCCCGACACGCCTGTGATCGCGGTAAAGGTCCCCAGGGGGATCGACGCAGTGACCGCTTTGAGATTGTTTCCTGTGGCGCCGGACAGGGTGATCTGGCGTGTCTTGCGAAGGGCCCGCCGCTGGGCCGGGATGGCAATTTCCTCCCGCCCGGACAGATAGGCACCGGTCAGGGAGGCCGGGTCTGCGCTGATCTCGCCGGCGGTACCCTGGCTGACCACCTGACCACCATGGACCCCCGCGCGTGGTCCCATATCGATGACATGGTCGGCGGTGAGAATCGCATCCTCGTCATGCTCGACGACAATCACCGAATTGCCCAGGTCGCGCAGCCGCTTCAACGTCTCCAGAAGACGGGCATTGTCGCGCTGGTGGAGCCCGATGCTGGGTTCATCGAGCACGTAGAGAACCCCCGTCAGGCCCGATCCGATCTGGCTGGCGAGGCGAATGCGCTGGCTCTCTCCGCCGGACAGGGTGCCAGAAGCCCGCGACAGAGACAGGTAGTCCAGCCCGACCGAATTTAGAAAGACGAGGCGGTCATTGATCTCTTTCAGGATCCGCGCCGCAATCTCCTGAGCCTGTGAGGAGAGGCTGTCATGAACTCTGGCGAACCAGTCTGCCGCCTCCCGGATGGAGAAACTCGCGGCATCTGAAATATCGAGGCCCGCCACCCGCACGGCCAGGGCCTCGGGGCGCAGACGCTTGCCAAGACAGCTGGGGCAGGCGGCCGCCGACTGGTATTTTGCAATCTCGTCGCGGACCCACTGGCTGTCAGTTTCCACCGATCGGCGCTGCAGGTTTGGAATGACCCCCTCATAGGTCTTGCGGGTCTGGTAGCGTCGCAGGCCATCATCATAGACGAAATCGATCTCTTCTGTTCCCGTGCCGAACAGGATGACCTGCTGAATCGTTTCGGTCAGCCTGTTCCAGGGGGTCTGCAGATCAAATCCATAATGTTCGGCCAAGGCTTGCAGGGTCTGGGTCTGATAGGGGGAGGCCGACTTGGCCCAGGGCGCAATCGCGCCTTTCATCAGGCTGAGATCGCGGTCCGGAACAATCAGACCCGGATCAATCTTGAGCTGCTGGCCGAGGCCGTCGCAGGTCGGGCACGCCCCGAACGGATTGTTGAAGGAGAACAGTCTTGGCTCGATTTCGGGGATGGTGAACCCCGAGACAGGGCAGGCAAACTTCGCGCTGAAGACCAGGCGTCTGGGCTCGGTCTCCCCGTCCTGCAGATCTGCATATTCTGCCACCGCAATGCCGTCCGCGAGCGGCAGGGCGGTTTCAAAGCTCTCTGCGAGCCGCTGCGTCATCCCCTCCCGGACGATGATGCGGTCAACCACGACGTCGATGTCGTGCTTGTACTTTTTATCCAGCGCTGGCGGTGTCTCCAGATCGTGGAAGGTGCCGTCGACCTTCACTCTCTGGAACCCGTTCTTCAGAAGTTCCGCAAACTCTTTGCGATATTCTCCCTTGCGGCCCCGGACCATCGGCGCCAGCAGGTAGAGCCGCGTGCCCTCCGGCAGCGCCATGACCCGGTCGACCATCTGACTGATGGTCTGGCTTTCAATTGGCTGTCCGGTGGCCGGGGAATAGGGGATGCCGACGCGGGCCCAGAGAAGCCGCATATAATCGTAGATTTCCGTGACCGTCCCAACCGTGGATCGCGGGTTTCGGCTGGTGGTCTTCTGCTCGATCGAAATGGCCGGGGAGAGGCCCTCAATGCTCTCCACGTCCGGTTTTTGCATCAGCTCCAGAAACTGGCGGGCATAGGCCGAGAGACTTTCGACATAGCGACGCTGTCCTTCCGCATAAATGGTGTCGAAGGCGAGGGACGATTTTCCCGACCCCGACAGGCCGGTGACCACGACAAGCTGATTGCGTGGGATATCGACATCGACGCGTTTGAGGTTGTGCTCCTTCGCGCCGCGGACGCGGATGAAAGGCGATTCAAGGGAGGACATTCAGAGCCTTTATCGATTTCTGTTCTACCACAAAGCGGAATGTGTGTCGGGAGTCGAGCTTGACGACAAGAACAAAGTATGAACATTTGGCCTGTTGCAGTTCCCCCCTGCACTTCATGTGGAAGGTTGACCAGATTTGCACGACAGATGCGGGGTGGATCGCTAAACAGGAAGTGATTCTGAAGGCCGCGATCGGAGAGACAAATGGCAGGTTCCGTCAACAAGGTGATTTTGGTGGGCAATGTCGGGCAGGACCCGGAAATCCGCCAGTTCCAGAATGGAGGGCAGGTTTGTAATTTCTCGCTGGCCACCTCTGAAAACTGGAAAGACAAGAATACCGGTGAACGGCGCGAGAAAACCGAATGGCACCGCATTGCGGTCTTCAATGAGGGCCTGATCCGGGTGATCCAGAATTATGTGAAGAAGGGATCCAAGCTGTATGTGGAAGGACAGCTGGAGACCCGGAAATGGCAGGACCAGAACGGCATGGATAAGTACACCACCGAAGTTGTTCTGCGGGGATATGGAGGCACGCTGACCATGCTGGATGGTCGGTCTGAGGGCGGGGCCGCCGGCGGACAAGGTCAGACGGGCTATCGTTCGGGAAATGGCGGACCGCAGCGGATTGACGGGCCTCCGGAGACTTTTAGCCAGGATCTGGATGACGAGATCCCGTTCTAGGGCCCACGCTGCAAAGCTATGGGCTCCGTCCTGGACCGTGGTGACCCCGGGCGCAGTTGGGCCTGAGTGCGCCGGATCCCGCTCTGTCGGCCCCGAGGCACTCCGGGCCGCGGCCCTTGTCAGGCACGGGACCGAGTTTATCTCGAAACGGAGCAAAAAGGGCCCGGATGGCGGGCTTCGGGATTTGTTAGTCAGGGCGGAGCCTGCTAGGCTGAATCCCAAGTGGAACGGGCGATTCGGCTTTCCCGGCCAAGCAGAAGGAAGCAGCGGCTTTGAGTGATGAAACAACGCCTCCGGACGACTCCGATCTGCCCACGGGCGAGGATGGCATCGATCCCGTCAGCATTGAGACCGAATTAAAGCGGTCATATCTCGATTACGCCATGAGCGTGATCGTATCGCGGGCGTTGCCGGACGTGCGTGATGGCCTAAAGCCGGTTCACCGCCGTATCCTTTACGCCATGCAGGAAAACGGCAACACGCCGGACAAGAGCCACCGAAAATCGGCCAACATCGTGGGTGCGGTGATGGGGAATTATCATCCCCATGGCGACAGTGCCATTTATGACGCCCTCGTCCGCATGGCCCAGCCTTTCTCCATGGGGCTGACCCTCGTCGACGGGCAGGGCAATTTCGGATCGATCGACAATGATCCGCCGGCCGCCATGCGCTACACTGAAAGCCGCATGACCCGTGCCGCGCAGTACCTGCTGGCAGATATTGATAAGAACACCGTCGATTTTCAGGATACTTATGACGGGGAACGGCAGGAGCCCATGGTCCTGCCCGCGCAGTTTCCCAACCTGCTGGTAAACGGGGCAGGCGGGATTGCCGTCGGGATGGCCACCAACGTCCCGCCCCACAACCTTGGTGAGGTCATCGACGCCACGCTGGCCCTGATCGACGAGCCCGGCCTCGATGGCGAGGCCCTTCTGGACTATGTTCCCGGTCCAGATTTCCCCACAGGTGGGCTTATTCTGGGACATGCCGGAGCTCGAAAGGCCCTTCTGGAAGGGCGTGGATCGATCCTGATGCGGGCCCGAACGGAGTTCGAGGAGATGCGAAATGGCCGCCAGGCCATCATCGTGACCGAGATTCCCTATCAGGTGAACAAGGCGAGTCTGGTTGAAAAAATTGCCGGCATGGTTCGGGAAAAGCGGATTGAAGGGATTGCCGATCTACGCGATGAGTCCGACCGCCACGGGATCCGTGTGGTCATCGAGATCAAGCGGGATGCCAGCGCGGATGTCGTCCTGAACCAGCTGTTCCGCTACTCCCAGATGCAGACGTCATTCCCGGCCAATATGCTGGCCCTCAATGGCGGGCGTCCGGAGCAGCTGAACCTGAAACAAATCCTGCAGGCCTTCATCGCCTTCCGGGAAGATGTTGTCGCGCGGCGGACCAAATTTGAGCTGAACAAGGCGCGGGATCGGGCGCACGTCTTGGTTGGATTGGCGCTCGCCGTGGCCAATATTGACGAAATCATCCGGATTATCCGGGCCGCACCGGATCCCGCGACGGCCCGACAGCAGCTGCTCGACAAGGCCTGGCCCATCATGGATATGGGGCCACTTCTGGAGCTCATCGCCGACCGGCGGACTCGCTGGGACGGTGACTCGGCGATTTATTTGTCCGATGAGCAGGCCCGGGCGATCCTTGATCTGAGGCTGCACCGCCTCACGGGGCTTGGACGGGATGAAATTGGCAATGAGGCCCGCGGCCTCGCCGACCGGATCGCAGATTATCTGGACATATTGAGGTCACGGCCCCGTATTCTCGATATCATCCGCGGTGAACTGTCCGAGGTGAAAGACAAATTTGCCGTTCCCCGCCGGTCCGAGTTTACCTTTGGCGACGCCGACATGGACGACGAGGACCTGATCGAACGCGAAGACATGGTCGTGACAGTGACCCATGGGGGCTATGTCAAGCGCACGCCGCTCTCGACTTATCGGACCCAGCATCGGGGGGGCAAGGGGCGCTCCGGGATCTCGATGAAGGACGAGGATTTTGTCACCCGGCTGTTCATGGCCAATACCCATACAGAGATCCTTTTCTTCAGCTCCGAGGGGATGGTCTATAAGGAGAAAGTCTGGCGTTTGCCGGTTGGGTCACCGCAGTCGAGGGGGAAGGCGCTGATCAATGTGTTCCCGCTGTCAAAAGACGAACGCATCGAAAGCGTGATGCCTCTGCCCGACAGTGACGAGGACCGCGAAAAGCTCGATGTGATGTTCGCCACGCGGTCGGGCACGGTCCGTCGAAACAAGCTGTCGGATTTCACGCGGGTCAACCGCAATGGCAAGATTGCCATGAAGCTGGATGACGGTGATGGCATCGTTTCTGTCAAGATCTGTGATGAACGCAACGACGTGTTCCTGACCACCGCCCTGGGGCAGTGTATCCGATTTAAAGCAACCGACGTCCGCGTTTTCGCCGGCCGCAATTCGACCGGCGTTCGGGGTATTCGCCTCAGCGATGATGACCGGGTTATTTCCATGGGGATCCTGCGGGGCGTCGACGTCACCACGGCAGAAGCCCGGGCTTACCTCAAGCATGCTTCGGCCATGCGCCGGGCCGCGAATGGTGTAGAGGAAGAGGACTTGCCCAGCGCCGCTGAGGATTTTGGTGACGAGGGTGAGGCCGAAGCGGCCTTCGGTAACCCGG
>CAJXMY010000130.1 GCA_913056435.1 uncultured Hyphomonadaceae bacterium
TCGAGGATGGCACGACTGGCGAGATTGCTGGTCATCACCACCACGGTGTGGCGGAAATCCACCGTGCGGCCCTGGGAATCGGTGAGACGCCCGTCATCGAGCACCTGCAGCAGCACGTTGAACACGTCTCCATGCGCCTTCTCGACCTCGTCGAACAGCATGACCTGGTAGGGCCGCCGCCGCACGGCTTCGGTCAGCACCCCGCCCTCGTCATATCCGATATAGCCCGGAGGCGCGCCGATCAGGCGGGCCACCGAGTGCTTCTCCATGAACTCGCTCATGTCGATGCGCGTCATGGCGTGCTCGTCGTCGAACAGCGTTTCGGCGAGGGCTTTGCAGAGCTCGGTCTTGTCCACATCCGCGGGTCCGAAGAATAGGAAGGAACCGATGGGGCGATTGGGATCCTGCAAACCGGAACGGGCCCGGCGCACCGCATTGGAGACCGCCGACAGCGCATCATCCTGACCCACGACCCGGGCCCTCAGGACGTCCTCCATGTGGAGAAGCTTTTCCCGCTCTCCTTCCAGCATCTTGTCGACGGGAATGCCGGTCCATTTCGACACGACGGCGGCGATATGTTCCGGTCGGACCACTTCGGAGACGAGCCCGTCCTCGGCATCACCGCCTTCCTGTTTTTCCACCTCGGCAATCCGGGCTTCAAGCGCGGGAATGGTCGCGTATTTGAGCTCCGAGGCGCGTGACAGGTCACCGACACGCTGCGCCTCCGCCATGTCGGCAAGGGCGCGATCGAGCTCCTCTTTCGCACTGGCCGCGCCCTTAAGCTTGTCCTTCTCCGCGGCCCAAGCCGTGGTCAGCTCATCCGACTGGGTCTGAAGCTCGGCAATATCCTCCTCAAGGGTCTGCAGCCGATCTTTCGACGCCGTGTCTTTTTCCTTTTTCAAGGCTTCCGCTTCGATCCGGAGCTGCATCAACCGACGGTCGATTTCGTCCAGCGCCTCGGGCTTGGAATCCACCTGCATGCGCAGGCGGGATGCGGCCTCGTCCATCAGGTCGATGGCTTTGTCCGGCAGGAACCGGTCGGTGATGTAGCGATTTGACAAAGTCGCGGCGCTGACAATGGCGCTGTCGGAGACCCGAACGCCGTGGTGAGCCTCATAGCGGCCCTTCAGGCCCCGAAGGATCGAAATGGTATCCTCGACGGTGGGCTCATCGACATAAACTGCCATGAACCGGCGCGCGAGGGCGGCATCTCCTTCGACATATTTGCGATATTCATCCAGCGTCGTGGCGCCCAGACAGTGCAGTTCACCGCGGGCCAGTGCTGGTTTGATCAGATTGGAGGCATCCATGGCGCCATCGGTCTTTCCTGCGCCGACGAGAGTGTGCATCTCGTCGATGAACAGGATCACTCCGCCTTCTGCCTGCTCGACCTCCTTGAGGACGGCCTTCAGGCGCTCTTCAAATTCGCCGCGGAACTTGGCCCCGGCAATCAGCGCGCCCATGTCCAGCGCCAGAAGGCGTTTCTCTTTCAGGCTTTCGGGCACATCGCCATCGATGATCCGCAGCGCCAGCCCTTCTGCAATGGCGGTCTTTCCCACGCCGGGTTCGCCAATCAGGACGGGGTTGTTCTTGGTCCGTCGGGACAGAACCTGTATGGCGCGGCGGATTTCCTCATCCCGTCCGATCACCGGGTCCAGCTTGCCGGATCGCGCATCAGCAGTCAGGTCACGGGTATATTTCTTCAGGGCTTCGTAGCCTTCTTCGGCACTGGCTGTGTCGGCCGTTCGCCCTTGCCTGAGTTGCGCCACCGCCGCCTCCAACTGGGCCGGCGTCGCGCCAGCGTCCCGCAACGCCAATCCTGCGGCGTTGTCTTTCAGCCCGGCAAGGGCGATGAGCATCCGTTCCACGGTCACAAAGCTGTCGCCGGCGGACTTGGCGCCGGCTTCGGCCTGCAAAAAGAGTTTCGCGGTTTCCGGTCCAAGCCGGAGACCCTGTTGCCCATCCGTCACGGCAGGGAAGGTGCGCAGGGCGGTTTCCACGCGCTGGGCCACGAGGTCTGGTTGTCCGCCGGCAGCCCGGATCAGGTTTGCGGCGAGCTGGTCCCGGTCCTCAAGCATCGCCTTGAGGATATGTTCGGGCTGGAAGGTCTGATGGTTGGCACCCAAAGCCTGAGTCTGGCCGGATTGCAGGACGGATTGCGCGCGTTCAGTGTAGATATCGAGATTCATGCTCTATCCCCTTTCAAAGGCAGATGTGATTACGGGCCACCGATCAGATCCGGCGGCGGGGTGATCCGGGTCCCGCTCAGCGGCAACCCGTCTTTCCTAGATTTGGGCGCAAAAAAGCCCGCCGCAAGATGCGGCGGGCAAATTCGTATAGAAATCCTCTATATGTCCTATAAGGACGGGATCAGCCCAGCTTGTTCGGGATCTCCGACCATGCTGGTCAGGGCTTTTCGCAGTTTGCCCAGGGCCTGATGCTCAATCTGGCGTACACGTTCCTTGGAAATGCCAAGCTGCTTGCCGAGAACTTCCAGTGTCACCGTATCATCCGTGAGCCGGCGCTCGCAGATGATGAGTGTTTCGCGTTCATTCAGGGTTTTCAGGGCCTCGGCAATCCAGGCCTTCCGCCGCTCGGTGTCCCGAAGCGCTTCAACGTGCTGGTCGGGTGTGGCGGCGTCATCCGGCAGGAGGTCCTGCCATTGGGCCTCTGCGTCTGTTGACAGGGGGGCGTTCAGCGATCGGTCTGAGGCTGACAGGCGTGAGGCCATCGCGGCCACGTCGCGTTCCGGCACGCCAAGATGCTCCGAAACCCATTTGCGGTTTTCGGCCGTCATCACGGCATCACCCGTGTCATCAATTTTCGCGCGAAGGCGTCTCAAATTGAAGAAAAGTGACTTTTGAGCAGCGGTTGTGCCCGTCCGCACAATAGACCAGTTTCTCAGCACATAGTCCTGAATGGAGGACCGTATCCACCAAGCGGCATAGGTTGAGAACCGGACCTCCCGGGAGGGTTCAAATCGTGCCGCCGCCTGCATCAGGCCGACATTCCCCTCCTGGACCAGATCTGACAGGGGCAAGCCATAATGGCGGAACTTGGAGGCCATGGAGATCACCAGCCGCATATAGGCCGTAGTCAGTTCATGCAGGGCTTCCTCATCATCCTGTTCTCTCCAGCGACGAGCCAGATTGAGCTCGTGATCGGCTTCCAGCATCGGGGCCTTCATCGCCTTCCGAACGAAGCGCCGATCCGCATTTCCGCCAGTATCTCCGACCGTCATTTTTGTCCTCCTGCGCATTTTTGCGTCTGTTGGGAGTTGTTACGATCTTGCTAAGACTTTGGATCAATTCCGCCCTTGAAAAAAATTCTACCGATCTAGGAACCAAAAAAGCCTGCATCGCGGATGCAGGCTTTGAAGTCCAGATCGGTTTTCGTCTCTGTCTGGCGCTCAGGCGGCTTTCTTCTTCGCCAGAGACTTCGCCAGCCGATCCATGGCCTTGTCATGATCGATGCTTTCGACGGCCGCCAGCTCGCGCGCCATGCGGTCGAGTGCGCTCTCATAAAGCTGCCGTTCTGAATAGGACTGCTCGGGCTGATCTTCCAGACGGTGAAGATCACGGACCACCTCGGCGATCGAGATCAGGTCGCCGGAATTGATCTTGGCTTCGTATTCCTGCGCCCGCCGGGACCACATTGTCCGCTTGATGCGCGCCTTGCCCCCCAGCGTCTTGAGCGCGTCTTCGACGAGCTTCGAGCCGGCCAGTGCCCGCATACCCGATGCCACGGCCCGATTGGTTGGGACGCGCAGGATCATCTTGTCCTGATCGAACGACACGACATACACTTCGAGCGACATTCCGGCCACTTTCTGTTCGTCAATGCTGGTGATCGTTCCAACACCATGGGCCGGGTAGACAATCTTTTGTCCTGGTTCAAAGTCCAGTTTGGTTGCCGTGTCCGATTTCGCCATGTCTTGACCTCTTTTCTACGCAATCGTCCGACGTGCAAAAAGCGCCCTTTTTGTCGAGCGGCTGCTTAGTCGAACTCTGGTTTGATTTTTCCTGCAATGAGGGAAAGTGTAACAGAAAAAGCGTGTGCGTTCAACACACTCTTGCCTGAAGATAACGTAATTCGTTTTAATCGTCCCCGGTGCCGGGCTTTTCACTGAAGTACTTTTCCAGCTTGCCGGTCTGGTCGGCATAGGCTTCCCGGTCCGCGGGCGGATCCTTCATCCGGGTGATGTTCGGCCAGATCTTGGCAAAGTCGGTGTTCAGTTTCAGCCATTTCGCATCTGGGTCATCTTCGGTATCCGGTTTGATGGCCTCAACGGGACACTCCGGTTCACAAACGCCGCAATCAATGCACTCATCTGGATGAATCACGAGCATGTTCTCGCCTTCATAGAAACAATCGACTGGACAGACTTCGACGCAGTCCATGTATTTGCAGCGGATGCAGGCATCCATGACGATATAGGTCATTCAGATCCTCTTGAATGGATTGACGCCCGGGACATGGCCGGACATGAGCAGGAAGTCAATCGCTAAGCGTTTCATAAGGTTTGATTTTCCGCCCGTCGGCGCGCCTGCGCTCGTCTGACGTCGTCGACATGTAACAGGCTGGCGACGTGCCGGATGAACGCCTGTTCGAATTTGCACGCCTCACCATCGGCCAGACTGACCCGATGCAGACATTCCACGACTTTGGTGCGGTCCGCCAGAGACAGCTTTTTGACATGGCGGGTGAGCGCGTAAGCGTCGGTGACCTGTTCGGCCAGGCGCTCGCCTTTCTCAAGGACACGATCGGCGTGATCTGCCTCCATACCGAAACTCGTGACCAGAATTTCAGCGATCATGTCGCTTTCGAGATTGGCATACACGCCATCGACCAGTGCCGCTTCGACCAGCAGGGCCGCCGCCGCCTCCAGCGGGTCGATATCGGTGCCTGTGGCGGTCGCTGGGCCCCCACGAAAGAGCCGGGTCAGGAAATTGGCCATAAGTCTTATGTCTCGGGCTCGATCCGGCTGTAAAGGGCCTGAGCTTCCGAAGCGGGGCCTCGGCGTATCCCAAGGGCCACGATTTCGACCATATCCAGCCTTTGGACACGGCTGAACGTCAACAGGTCACCCACGCCGACCCGGGTTCCGGGTTTCGTGGTCTTTCGGGTCTCGCCATTTCGACTGATGCGTATCCCGCGTCGACTGACATGGTCTGTGGCCAGAGCGCGCGTTTTAAAGAACCGGGCTCTCCACAACCAGACATCGAGGCGCAGTCCCTCGACCTGCGGTTCAGCCATGGTCCTGGGGGTCCTGAATCGGGCGGGAGTCAGCGCCGGCCGCTGGCGAGGTCGGGCCCGCCTCGGGGCGTTCCGGACCCGGCGCGTCCGTGGCGGATGGTTCGGCTGTAAGACCGGAACTGTCCGGGCTGACCGCGCTTGCCGGTGATGCATCGGTAGCGCGTTTTGGCTTGGCTTTGCGTTTTTTCTTGCGCACCGGCGGGGCTGGGGCAGGTGGAAGCAGCGCGGCCAGAGCGGCAAAGGGGCTGTCGGGGTCGGGTTTTCGGTCCTGTCCGCGACCGGATCGCTGGGCATCGGCACGCGACGGGCGCTTCTGGCCTCGGTCAGGTTTTTTGGGATCTCCTTGCCGCCGATCCCGTTTCGCTGCAGCCCCGCCTTTGGCTGCAGGACGGCGTTCGCTGGTCTGACGAGCGTCCAGGCGGGTCCGGGACTGGAACCGCCATTTCAGCGGTGCGCCGGTGTCCGGATCCTTTGCAGCGGGAACAACACCGAACCCTTTCAGAACGACATGAAAATCATCCAGCGGGCATGAAACGATGGACGCCAGTTCCGGGGGGACCTCAAACACGCTTTGTCCGGCGGCCCGCCGGCGGCTGGACAGTTCCCAGCCGAGTCGTTCGGCAAGGTCAGCCCGAACGGCGCGTTTGCCGAAGCGCAAATAGCCCTGAGCAATCAGATCGCCCTCGGTCCACTCGCCATCAAGGTCAAAGCTGCCCGCGCCTTCAGGAGCAATGCGGTGCGCGCGATCGTCAGACAGGGATTGCAGAATGGCGATCAGGCGCTGGGCGGCGGGCTTCTGAGAGTCGGGGATATATGCGGCAATTCGCCCGGACCTGATACCGGCCAGTTTCAGGGCATCGCGATCCTTTGACCCGGGCAGCAGGGCCCGGTCCTCTTCCCGGAGGTCGGCTGCTGCGCCAGTTTCGAGCAGCCGGAAGGCCAACCCCCGTGCCAGTCCGTCCAGGGCGACGGAGTCCGCCTCGAATTTCAGCTTGAAGTGAGTGGGCAGGCGCTTGGCAATTTCGCCGCCAAGCCATTCATTCACGCGAGTGGACGCCGCCTCCCGCTGGTGCAGCTCGGCGGACTCACCCCCAATCAGTCTGGCGCTCGGGGCCAGCCAGTGCGGTCCGGCAACAAGCCGCGCGACCGGAGCGCCCTTCCAGATGATTTCGG
>CAJXMY010000131.1 GCA_913056435.1 uncultured Hyphomonadaceae bacterium
GTGGCAGGTACCGAGGTGGGTTGAAGAAGTGTGTCCCGCAAAAGTGGGCCTGAAAATCTTCGGAACGCCCTTCGCTGAGTTGTGCCAAGGGAATGCCTGATGTGTTGCTCGTGATGAACGTTCCGGGCGTTCGAAATTGCTCGACGCGTTCGAAAAGCTGCTGCTTGATGTCCAACCGTTCCACGACGACTTCGATGACCCAGTCGCAATCGGCGATTTGGGCCAGGTCATCGTCAAAATTGCCCGTCGTGATGCGTTGTGCAAAACGCTTCGAATACAAGGGCGACGGGTTGGATTTGATGGCGGCCTTTAGGTGGCCGTCGGCGATGGCATTCCGTGGCCCTTCGGCTGAGGGCAGGTCGAGCAGGAGCACCTCGGACCCGGTCTGGGCGAGGTGGCATGCAATGCGCGAACCCATCACGCCAGAGCCCAAAACCGCGGCGCGTTTGATTTTGTGGAATGGTATTATAGGTGTACTCATGGTGTTGAGGAATGATCAGCAGAGGTTGACACATCCGCGGGGACGAGCGTCTGCGGGTTGTCAAGGATTTCGTTCAACCGTCGCATTTCGTTCAGCAAACGATCGACGGATTCAGCGCCAAGCAACGCACGCAGCCGCTGGTTCACCGTCACGACCAAGTCACGGGCTTGCCGGCGAGCATCGACTCCTGCATCTGTCAAGAAGACGCGCATCATGCGCAACGGCCGTCGCCAGAAGGTCACCGGTTTGGTGGTCAACACCGCGCCCGACGGGCGTCCGGCGGCGCGCGTGCCGCGCAAGATGGTCCGCGAGGTACGCGCCGCGCAGCACCATCGTGGCGAATGTCAGCGCCAGAGAGGACTGCACCACGGGAACAGTGACGGTCGTCGGGCACACCGACTCCTCTGGCCAGTCTGCTTACAACCTGCGTCTTTCTGCTCGGCGTGCCTCCATTGTTGCCGCGGCCTTGGAGGCTCGGGGCATCGATGCCTCTTTGATCACGGCTGATGGGCGCGGCGAGACCGAGCTAGCGGTCAGCACCCGTGACGGTGTCAGAGAGCCACTCAACCGTCGGTCTGAGGTGACAATCATCGTCGAGTAAGCCTCATTAGGTGTCAGTCTAGGGAGCCCGGTGATGCGCACGCATCGCCGGGCTTTTCTTTGCTCTTCGCTTTGGATCGGGCCAACCACATTTGTGGCGAGGAGGTTCTGGCTGAGGACACCGCTATCTACGCCCCGGCCGAGGCGCCAAATATCCCCCGGGGTTGATCCGGATGATTTGGGCGGGCCGTTTTCAGCCCTTGCCGCGACGATGCCGATTGCCTGCGGCCTGCTACCAAGACTAAGCTAAAAAAAATAATGGAGGGACTGTCAGATGGATTTCAATATTCCGGAGGCGATAAGCAGCTACCTGGACGAGCTTGATGCCTTTATTGAAGCGGAGATCAGGCCTCTTGAGCGAGAGGATGATAATATCCGGTTCTTTGACCACAGGCGAGAATGGGCCCGTACTGACTTCGAAAACGGCGGCCTGCCGAGGCCCGAATGGGAGGCTCTGCTGCGCGAAGCCAAGCGACGTGCGGACAAGGCCGGCCACTTTCGGTTTGCCCTTCCGGAAGAATTCGGTGGCCAGGATGGATCAAATCTCGCCATGGCGGTCATTCGGGAACATCTTGCGAGAAAGGGGCTGGGCCTCCACAATGATCTGCAGAATGAACATTCGATTGTCGCCAATTTTCCCCAGATTCTGATGCTCCGGGACTTTGCGCGCCCCGATCAAAAACATCTTATACAGGATGCACTTGACGGAAAATTCATCGCGACCTTCGGCTTAACAGAGCCAGAGCACGGGTCTGATGCAACGCACATGGATACGGTTGCGATTCGGGAAGACAGAGATGGCCGTCCTGGCTGGCTGATCAATGGTGAGAAAATGTGGACGACGGGCATGCACGTCGCCACGCACATGATGTGTTTCTGTCGGACCTCTGGTGTGGATGGCGACGCGCGAGGCATTTCCTGTCTCCTCGTGCCGGCCAATGACCCCGGAATGAAAATTGAAGAATATCTCTGGACGTTTAACATGCCGACGGACCACCCGCGGGTGTCTATCAAAAACGTCTGGGTGCCAGAGGACGCGGTCTTTGGTCCCCCTGAAGGCGGTCTGGCCCTCGCTCAGCACTTTGTTCACGAGAACCGCATCCGGCAGGCCGCGAGCTCGGTGGGAGCCGCATTGTATTGTATTGATCAGAGCATTGAATATGCACGGAACCGAAAGCCTTTCGGTAAACCTCTGGCTGTAAATCAGGCTATTCAATTCCCGTTGGTCGAGCTTGCCACCGAGGCGGAAATGCTCCGGCTGTTGATCTTTAAGACCGCCTGGGAAATGGACCAGATGACCAAGCCAGAAGTTGCTGTGAAGCTTTCGGATAAGGTGTCGATGTGCAATTATCGAGCGAACCGCCTGTGCTGTAATGCTGCTGACCGTGCTATGCAGGTTCATGGCGGCATGGGATACTCCCGTCACAAGCCTTTTGAACACATTTACCGTCATCACCGAAGATACCGGATCACTGAAGGGTCGGAAGAGATCCAGATGCGCAAGGTCGCCGGGCACATGTTCGGCTTTATGGGGCGCAAAAAATAGACGCTCAGGCGCAGACCTGCAGGGTTTTTAGGCATCACCCCTGGGAGAGCGGTCTTTCCTGTTGAAAACCCTACTGGCCGGCTTGCCGGCGTCATCCGATTGACTTAGCTAAGGTGCATAAACCTGTTTCGGGAGAGATCTGATTCTTTTGGGGTCAGACGCCGAAGGCGCAACCGCCCCGGAAACGCTCAGGCCAAAGGACCGAGACAGGGAACAGACGCTGGAAAGAGGCGGGTTTTCGACCGCAGCCTCGCCGAAGGAGCAAGCGGCTTTCGGGCTGCGGAATCTCTCAGGCGCCAAGACAGCGGGGGCAGGTCACTTCCATGTTGGGAGCGATGTGCACTTGCGAGGCGTCAGGATGGAACAGACACAAGTGAAGGAGCTGCGCACGACACCGTTGCACGCGCTTCATTGCGAGCTCGGTGCCCGGCTTGTGGCCTTTGCAGGATATGAGATGCCGGTCCAGTTTGCCGGGGTTATGGAGGAGCATCTCTGGACCCGGCGTCGGGCTGGATTGTTCGATGTCAGCCACATGGGACCTTGTTTCTTGTCTCTGGCAGACTCCTCGCTGTCCGGAGAAGCGGCTCATCAGGCCATCAGTGCTCAAATTGAAAAGCTCGTCCCAAGCAGTATTTCCTCGCTGTCACCCGGGCAGGCGCGGTTAACCGTTCTCCTGAATGAGAATGGCGGTATCCTTGATGATTTGATCGTGACGCGCCCGTTTGATGATGAGCTGCAGGGAACTCTCTACCTCGTGGTCAATGGCGCTATGAAGCATGAAGATTGGGCTCTCTTTGAGCGCACGCTCAGTCCACACGTCTCGCTCCAACAGGTTGATGACCGGGCTTTGATGGCACTGCAGGGACCCAAGGCTGCAGAGGCTCTTGGTGGAGTGTTACCAGGCTGCGGGACGCTCAACTTCATGCAAGGGCGTCGGTTGATCTGGCGGGGGCAGGAGGTGTGGTGCAGTCGGTGTGGATATACCGGGGAAGATGGTTTTGAAGTCCTGGTTCCGGCCGAAGTGGCGAGCGACTTTGCGAGAGTCCTTTTGGCCGATGAACGGGTTCGCCCCGTGGGGCTTGGCGCCCGTGACAGTCTTCGTCTCGAGGCGGGTCTGTGCTTGTACGGTCAGGATCTTGATCCCCGCAGAACGCCGGTGGAGGCGGATCTGGCCTGGGTCATTCAGAAGTCGCGACGGGTCGCGGCGGACTTCCCGGGTGCGGATCGGATTCTGGAGGAGCTGGTCTCCGGGCCACGATTGAAGCGGGTCGGGATCGAGGTGACCGACAAAGCCCCAGCCCGGCAGGGGACAGAGATCCAGCTGAATGATGAAAGCATCGGGATGGTGACTTCCGGGGGCTTCAGTCCCTGTCTCGAAAGGCCCATCGCCATGGGCTATGTGAGGTCAGAATTCGCAATCCCCGGAACTGAGATTGACCTTATCGTGCGCGGGCGTCCGCGTGCCGGACGGATCTGCACACTGCCTTTTGTTCAACCAAATTACCAACGCTGAGAGGGACGATGACGACCTATTACACAGAAGATCATGAGTGGATCCTCGTTGAGGGGGATCAGGCGACAATCGGCATCTCAGCCTATGCCGCCGAACAGCTCGGTGACGTTGTCTTTGTGGAGGTTCCGGATGTTGGAACCGCTTTTGGGCAGGGTGAAGATATGGCCGTTGTCGAGAGTGTCAAAGCCGCCTCGGATGTTTATGCGCCGGTTTCCGGCGAGGTGGTTGAGGCGAACCAGGAGCTGGAAGCGGCCCCGGAGACCGTGAACGAAGATCCGGAAGGGAAGGGGTGGTTCGTGAAATTCACCCTGAAAGACCCAGCTGAGTTGACCCGGCTTATGGATGCGACCGCCTATAAAGCCTTCTGCGACAATCAGTAGAGCCCCTTTGCGCGCTTACTCATAAAGGACCCTGCCATGCGCTACCTGCCACTCACCCAAACAGATCGTCAGGCGATGCTTCAGACAATCGGGGCGTCATCCGTCGAGGCTTTCTATGAGGACGTTCCGGAAATAGCTCGGTTTGACGGTCCGATAGAAGGGTTGGCGATGCATCAGGGGGAGCTTGCGGTTGAACGTCACCTTGAAGCTCTGGCCTCTCAGAACCGATCGGCCAGTGAAGGGCCATTCTTCATTGGCGCGGGCGCTTACCGGCATCATGTTCCTGCCAGTGTTGATATGATCATTCAGCGGTCGGAATTTCTGACCACCTATACCCCCTATCAGCCGGAGATCGCTCAGGGCACGCTCCAGACCTTGTTCGAGTTTCAGACCCAGGTGGCGGAGCTGACCCGCATGGATGTGGCCAATGCCAGTATGTATGACGGGTCCACAGCCTGTGCGGAGGCCGCGGTCATGGCCTGCCGAGTGACACGAAGAAAGAAAGTCATCCTCTCGGGTGGTGTGCACCCTCATTATGTCGCTGCGACGCGTCTCCTGTGCGAGGCTCAGGGAATTGAGGTGATCGCTCTTTCTGCCGCAATAGATGCCGAATTGGCCCTTGCCGATGCGGTTGATGACACGACAGCCTGTATTATAGGGCAGTCGCCAAATGTGTTTGGCACGGTTACTGACCTGACGCCGGTTTCTGAGGCTGCCCACAAGAACAAGGCGCTGTTTGTCAGCGTTTTCACAGAAGCCGTTGCGCTGGGTCTGGTTAAGGCGCCGGGAGAAATGGGTGCCGATATCGCCGTTGGGGAGGGCCAGTCTATTGGGAACAACCTCAACTTCGGCGGCCCCTATGTTGGCCTCTTTGCTTGTCGGGAACAGCTGATGCGTCAAATGCCGGGTCGCCTGTGCGGCGAGACTGTGAGTGCCGGCGGCGAGCGTGGCTTTGTCCTGACCCTGTCAACTCGAGAGCAGCATATCCGGCGTGACAAAGCGACATCAAATATCTGCACGAATTCGGGACTCTGTGCTCTGGCTTTTACGGCGCATATGAGCCTGCTCGGTGGCATGGGTCTGACCCGTCTGGCCGAGCTCAATCATGAGATTGCATGCGACCTTGCTGATGGCATCGAAGGCATAGGCTCTGTAGAGCTGCTGACGCCCCGGTTCTTCAATGAATTTGCGTTCCGGACGCCCCTGCCAGCAGACCGGGTTCTGTCTGCTTTGCAGGACAGGAATGTTCTGGGTGGCGTGAGGCTGTCGCGGCTATTGCCCGATCAGGGCTGGGATAACGTCATTTTGGCCGCGGCTACGGAATGTAACACAGGCGAGGACATAAATGCCTATGTGCAGGTGCTGAAGGAGGTGCTCCAATGACCATGCTTTCTCAGGGAAGACCGACACATCCCGAATCTGGAACGTCGTCGGTGACACCGGTATCGACTGTCTCGGGCTCACGGGGCCTGATGCAGCGCGAGGACCTGCTTTTCGAAATTGGAAGCTATTCCGAGACTGGTGTCGATCTGCCGGAACCTAGGGGGCGGTCAAACCGCCTCGGGGGTGTGACGCGAAATCAGGCCGTCCATCTTCCAGGACTGTCTGAGCCTCAGGCCGTGCGACATTATATGCGATTAAGCCAGCGGAATTATGCCATCGATCTTGGTCTGTTTCCGTTGGGGTCTTGCACCATGAAACATAATCCCCGCCTGAACGAAAAGCTGGCGCGGTTGCCAGGCTTTGCAAACATCCATCCTCTGCAGCCTCAGTCTTCAGTTCAGGGGGCTCTGCAGCTGATTGATGAGGTGGCATCGTGGCTGAAATCACTCACCGGCATGCCTGCGGTTGCGATGAGCCCGAAAGCCGGGGCACATGGTGAACTGTGTGGGATGTTGGC
>CAJXMY010000132.1 GCA_913056435.1 uncultured Hyphomonadaceae bacterium
CTGATTGTCTGGATTCGGTTCAGGAAGATAATCCTGCACGAGGACCGCGGCGTCATACCCCTGCGAAAGCATTAAACCGAACAGTTCCTGTAACGCTTCTTCGTTGCCCCACAACGGCGTGGTGTAGTCGAGCGGGTTCGAAACGGTCGCGAGTGGCGGTAGCCTCGATGCAACCTCGCTAGCGACGTCGTCGTTAAACGCAGTAAGTTCAAGACCAAGGCGTTCGGCGTGGTCCGCTAACATCGTCGCGTCGCCACCCGAGCACGTTAGCCCCAGGATTTGTCGTCCTTTAGGTGCCCCGGCAAATTCTAGTAGCTTGAGCGTTTCAACCATCTCGATCGGCGAATCGACGGTGATAACGCCTAATCGTTCAAACAGGTGTCGATAAAGCGATTGTTGTTCCCATCAATGTCAATGGCGCGATCCCAGACCGCGTCGGCATCTGAATACAAGCTTCGCCAGTAAGCCTCTGCCGCCGGCCAGGCCGCCTCATCGGGTGCGGAAGGCCGGCCCCGCATATAAGCGAGAGTCTTCTCATCCGGGGCAATCAATCCTGCCCGGGCCCCCCCCTCAATCGACAGGTTACAAAGAGTCATCCGCCCTTCCATCGACAGCGACTCGATGGCCTCCCCACGAAACTCCATCACCGCACCGGTTCCGCCGGCAGTCCCGATGACCGAAATGAGGTGCAAGGCCAAATCCTTGGCGGAGACGCCCTCCCGCAGCTGGCCCGAAACATTGATCGCCATATTTTTCATTTTGCGCGCACGCAGGGTCTGGGTGGCCAGAACGTGCTCGACTTCGCTCGTGCCGATCCCGTGCGCGAGCGCACCAAAGGCCCCGTGAGTCGAGGTGTGGCTGTCACCGCAAACAATGGTCATGCCCGGTTGTGTCCGTCCCTGCTCTGGACCAACCACGTGGACGATTCCATTTCGCCGGTCCCCCATCGGAAAGAAGGTGATGCCATGATCAGAAACGTTCCGGGTCAACGCCGCCAGCTGATTTCGGGCAGCTTCATCACGAACGCCCGCAAGCCCGAGCGCCTGATTCTCCGTCGGGGTATTGTGATCGGCGACGGCCAGGGTCAGATCCGGACGACGCACCCCGCGCCCGGCTGCCCGTAATCCGGCAAAGGCCTGTGGCGTGGTGACTTCATGGATCAGGTGGAGATCGATATAGAGCAGCGATTCCCCGGTCTGTTGATCGGTACTAACGACATGCTGGTCCCATATTTTATCATATAATGTCTGTCCGGCCATCGTCGTCTCCTGAATTCTGTCCCCACATCATTGCCCGAATAGCAACGGCTTCAACCTATAAAAAACCCCGCACTGTCAAACAGGGCGGGGTTGATTTCAAGCCGGCAGCGATTGGCCCTAGGCCTCGTCGCCACCCTCTGTTGCCGTGGCTTCAGCGGCAGCTTCTGCCTCGGCTGCAGCAGCCGCGGCAGCCTTTGCAGCCTCTTCCCGTTCCTGGGCGGCCTGCTCCCGTCGGGCCTGCTTCGCAGCATCGCGCTGACGCCGAAGCTCAGTTTTGGACGTCGTCGTTTCCGTGGTCTCAATGCCATGCCCGGTTGTACGTTCGGCAATCCGAGCGGATTTACCCCGGCGATCGCGCAGATAGTAGAGCTTGGCCCGGCGAACACGCCCCTTACGCTTAACTTCAATGCTTTCAATCATCGGGGAGACAACAGGGAATATCCGTTCGACCCCTTCACCGAAAGAAATCTTGCGCACGGTGAAATTTTCATTCAGGCCACGGCCCGCCCGGGCAATGCAGACCCCTTCAAAACGCTGAACCCGTTCCCGGTCCCCTTCGCGGATGCGAACATTCACGGACAGGGTGTCACCCGGCGAAAATTCAGGAATGTCTTTACCCGCTGTGACGCGGGCGGCTTCTTCAGCTTCAAGCTGTTCAATTATGTTCATCGTCCGTCTCCGACGCTCGCGTTCCCAGGCCCTGGTGGAAAGCGCCCCATAAATCGGGACGGCGCGATTTTGTCAATGCCTCACTCTGCTGTTTCCGCCAGGATCTGATCCTTTCATGGTCCCCTGACAAAAGGACGTCCGGCGTTGGCATTCCCTGCCACGTCCGCGGCAGTGTATAGTGGGGATATTCGAGAAGCCCCGCGGAAAAACTCTCCTCCTCGACCGACTGCAGATTGCCCGTTACGCCGGGGATAAGGCGCAGCGTTGCCTCAAGCATCGCCATGGCCGCAATTTCTCCGCCCGCAAGCACGAAATCCCCTAAAGACACCTCGATCATTTCGTGCCTGGAGATCGCCCGCTCATCGAGGCCCTCAAACCGACCGCAAAGCAGAATGAGACCGGGGCCCTGAGCCCACGCCTGAACCTGATCCTGGCTGAGGGTCTGGCCCCGCGGGCTCGGATAAATCAGCGGTCGTCCGAGCCGGTCGATGCTGTCGATCGCCGCGGATGTCACATCCGGACGAAGAACGAGGCCAGCGCCTCCCCCGGCAGGCTTGTCGTCAACCTGACGGTGCCTGCCAAGGCCGAAGCGGCGCAAATCCACGGTCTCCAGAGACCAGAGGCCAGCCTGACGGGCCCGTTCAAGGATTGAGACCCCCAGAGGACCCGGAAAGGCATCTGGGTACAGTGTGATGACGGAGGCTGAAAAACTCATCAGTGCAGTCTAGACGGCGCACAGCCGCCTGCCCAGTCGCCTGTCTGCAATCCGGCTGCGGCAGGTCAGTCGGTTTCTGCACCCTCAGGCGCACAGATCCCAGCCCGGTAGTTGCCAACTGTCCGAAGAACCATGTCACCCTCCGGTTCAACGCGCCGCCCGGTCACCAGCCCCTCAAGCACCCGTTCCATAAGCCCATCAAGGCGCGTGACCACGTAGCAGTCCACCTTTGGTTCGGCATGCGGTCGGCCGATCCCGCTGTCATCGGTCAGGAAGAGATAGCGTCCACCCGTCAGCTGAGACAGGCCGCGCATCAGGAACTCCGCAGTGTCGTCAACCCCGCTGGCCGCCAGTGACACTATATGAATGCCGCGAGACCGCGAAATAAGGCCCGACGCCCAGCTCGCCTCGATCTCGTCATCATGGGGCGGCGCATCAGCCACCAGCAGATTAACCTTGACCGCATCTTCCCGCCAGTCAAACGCCAAGCCGGCCTCGAGTGCCGTGTGCATCGCCTCAGGCATGTCGCCGCCACCCTGCGCTTCCTGCTCGCTGAGAGCCGATTTGAAGCCGCTGAGATCCTCAGTAAAAGCAAACTCCCGCACAACATAATCATCGCCCACATCGCGGTAGACGACGAACCCGACCCGTATATCGAGGCCCGGCAGCCGTGATCTCACGCGATCGAGAATGGCCACGAGCTCAACCTGAAGATAGGCCATTTCATCCGCCATGGATCCCGTTGCATCCAGCGTCAAAAGCAAGTCCAGCTGTCCCGCGGGCTGGGCATCCTTGCTTATATCAATGATCACCTCCCCCCCGGCGGCCAGCAGATCCGCACCCAGTTGCCTTTTCATGGTCCGGGCGCCCGGGCTGGACACAGACAGCGTTACGCCATCGGTGAGCTGATCATAATTGGGGTAAAGATAAGCCAGTCCATTGGCGCCGGTGCGCAGAGGGAACAGTGGCTGACCCTCGGCATCGGTCACCGCGATCCGGGCCAGAGGCATGGGCTTCCCGAGCCGATCGAGGACGGTAATCTGGATCCGGCGGTTGGCATCCACATAGGGCAGGCCCTTCCCCGAGAGTGCCCCCTGAAGAACCCGGTCGAGATAGGCTTTATAGAGATCGGGATTCAAGACATCGTCATAATCGCCGGCCGTCAGCAGCCCCGCCTGTGGTGTCTGCTCCACCTCAGGCGGCAATGGTTTGATGAGCGGGCTCGGCGGGGACCGTTTCAGACCCGGCTCAGCGGGGAGACCGATCCGCTCCCCGGATAGGGCTGATCGGCCGGACGGGGCCTCAAGGGCTGCGGGGGATGGCTCTGCGTCAGGGACGGGCATGTCGGGGCAGCGAGAGTCTTCCCCGCTCAGGTCCGGACCTGTCCCCGATGTGGTGCAGCCCACCAGAATGAGCAGGCCCGCCAGCGCGGCCAGGCCAGTCCCTAAGCGTCGACGCATCTTCGTCCTCCATCGTCTCGAGACCAGACAATACGATCTTTACGGCACAATCATGACACGATGGAGATCAGGAATCCTCGCTCTCGGAATGATCATCGGGCACGGGTGCAATCTTGAGGCCCGTAATCTGGTTTCTGGTTTTACGAACAATATCAAAGCGGTGACCATGAAAGGAAAATCGCTGTCCGGGCTCCGGAATGGTCTGCGCCTCATGAATCACCAGACCTGCAACCGTGACGGCCTCATCATCGGGCAGGAACCACCCGGTCGCCCTGTTTAAATCGCGAATGGTCACCCAACCCTCGGCGTAAACGGCTCCATCAGCCTGCGGACGAACGCCCTGGACCACTACATCATGCTCGTCACGAATATCACCGACAATCTCTTCCAGAATGTCCTCAAGGGTCACAAGACCCTGCAGCGTTCCGTATTCGTCGACGACGAGGGCAAAATGACTGCGTTGCTTGAGGAACAGGTCAAGCTGATCTTCCACCCGGGTTGTTTCCGGGACAAACCAGGGGTCACGACACAGCTCGAGCACATTCAGGCCCTCAATTTCACCGCCATGCCCGACCACAGCACGCAGGAGATCCTTGACGTGCAGGACTCCAATGATTTCTTCCTGATCGCCTCTGTATAAGGGCAGCCGCGTATGGGGACTGGCCAGCGCCTGACGAACAATGCAGTCGGACGGCTGGTCCGCATCGATCATCGTGATGTTCTTGCGATGGATCATCACTTCTTCGACCTTCATATCCTTCAGGTCGAGCGCGCCGACGAGACGATGACGATCTTTGGCATCGAGCCCTTCCTCCGAATGATGGAGATCGATGGTGCCCCGGATATCTTCCTCAGGCGTAACCGCGTCCGTCGGGGGCTGAACGCCAATCAGTCGAAGCGTGATGTTGACAACAGCCTGTATGCTGAACACCACCCAGCTCGCAGCCCCAACCAACCAGCTGATCGGGCGGGCGACGGACATGGCCATGCTGTCGGCCCGGGTGATGGCATAGGTTTTGGGGAGCACTTCCGCAAAAATCAGGACAAGGGCTGTCATGACTGCCGTGGCGATGGCGACCCCGGACTGCCCGAACAGTGAAATGAACAGGCTGGTGGCAATTGCCGAGGCCAGCACTTTGACCAGGTGATTGCCCAGCAGGATCGCCCCGATAAGCCGCTCACGGTCCGAAATCAGCCGGTTGACCAGACGCGCACGCGCATCACCTTCACGGTCCAGCGTATGGATCCGGGCCCGGCTGGCTGCTGTCAGGGCCGTCTCGGAACCCGAAAAGAAAGCCGACATACAAATGAGTGCCATAATGGCGATAATGGTGCCGATAATCATCAGCGGGTCTGTAGCTCCTCCGACAAGAACGCCGCCACATCATCCAGGTCGGCGTTCTCATGTATAAAAGCCTTGCCGAGGCCTGTTGCAAGGATCAATGGCAACCGGCCGGTCCTGACCTTCTTGTCCTGACGCATGGCTTCAATCAAATCGGTCGTCCTGTAAGGCCCGCCTGCCAGACGGCCGAGATCCGTTTCCAGCCCGCCGGCCCGGATGAGGCCGCACCCCCGGTCCGCCTCTTCCCGGCTCATAAGGCCAAGTCGGACTGAATATTTCAGGGCGAGGGCCATGCCGGTACCCACCGCTTCACCATGCAGCAAGGCCGGTCCATAGCCGTTCGCCGCTTCGAGCGTGTGACCAAAGGTATGCCCCAGGTTAAGCAGGGCCCGAACGCCCCCTTCACGCTCATCCTCCGCCACAATCCGGGCTTTGGCCCGGCACGAAATGGCAACGGCCTGCGCCACGGCCTTCGGCACCATCGGTGCCGTGGAAGCCGTGCTCAGCGGCAGCCTTGAGGAGGCCACCCCCGGGACCGCGCTGGTGCATGGCTGTGGTGCGGTCGGTGGGCCTGTGGCTCAGACCCTGATCGACAGTGGGTGGACCGTGTACACCGTGGATGTGGACGCTGAGCGAGCCCAGCTCAGTGGGGCCACCCCTTTGGATCCCGCCAGTGATTGGTGGGATCGGCAGTTGGATCTCCTGCTGCCTTGTTCGATCTCGGGTCTGCTCAGCCCAGAAATCACCGAGGCACTTCAAGTGAAAGCGGTGGTGCCGGCAGCCAATGCCCCTTTTACCGACCCGGCTTTGGCCGACACCCTGCGTGAGCGGGGCATCAAGGTGCTGCCCGATCCCCTGGTGAATGCCGGCGCCGTGATCGCCGATTCGATCGAGCGGTTCTCCCCCGACGCCTGGAAAGACGCTGGTGCCAAGGACGTCTATGCCTTCGTTCGCGATGAGGTGCG
>CAJXMY010000133.1 GCA_913056435.1 uncultured Hyphomonadaceae bacterium
AGCGTGAGTGGCGCACCGGCCTCTATGGTCAGAGAGTTGTTGAAGGGGTCGGTCTGACGGATGGCCTGCATCCGCCGCAGCGATAAGGTGACCTCTCCATGTGGCGTTCCAGCATCCACCAATCCGGTATTTCCCCCCTGCGGCGTTATGGCGATGCCGTATCTGCCGCAAACCCTGACCAGCGCGGCGGTTTCTTCTGTGGTTGAGGGCATGACGAGGAGCGGCGTCGTCCCGGCATGGGATCCGCGCCACGGCGTCGCGACGGCCTCGAGGAGGCCGGGGTCGCGGCTCCAGCCCTTGGGGCCCAGAAGGGTTTGGACCTCGCTGACAAAGCGGTCTGGCAGAGTCATAATCAGAGCTTAATCCCTTTTCGCCGCCCGCGTAAGCCGGTCATTGAGGGCATCCCCCAACCCACCGGTCGGAATAGGGGCAACAGCGATACGGTCGTGGCGCTGGTCCAGCTGGCGCAGGAGGTGAAACAACCGGTGCGCGGCTTCCTGAAGGTTTCCGGTTGGGGACAGATTGGGGGCGCTGTGGCCGGGTCCGAAACCAAGCAGAACTTCGCCGGTCTCCGCGCGGGTTGCATTAAGGCGCAAGCGGGCCCGGGGGGCGTAGTGGCGCAGGAGCTGCCCGGGGGAACGTGGCGCCGAAGTTTCGTCCTGATCAAGCTGGAGGCCGGGCCAGGCCGCGTCGAGTTCTGTTACTGCGATGGGGCCCGGGCGTAGCAGGCGGGGGACGTCGCCCCGAGCATCTATCACGGTGGATTCAACCCCTGCATGGCAGGCTCCGCCGTCGATAATGAGGTCAACCTGGTCCCCCAGATCGGTCAGGACATGCTCAGCCCGGGTCGGGCTGATCCGTCCAGAAGGGTTTGCAGATGGGGCTACGATCGGGTGTCTCAGGCGGCGTATAATCTCTTGGGCGACCTCGTGTCCGGGCAGTCGCAGGGCAACGCTGTCGAGGCCGGCCCGCGCCAGACGACAGACGGAGGTCTCCGATTTCAGAGAGCATACCAATGTCAGTGGGCCAGGCCAGAAATGTGCCGCGAGTGTCCTGGCCCCGTCCGTCAAATGGGCGATGGTCTCCGCCTGCTCAATAGAACTGACATGTGCGATCAGGGGATTGAAGCTGGGACGTCCTTTGACCGCAAAGATTCTGGCGACGGCATCAGGATTCCCGGCATGCGCGCCCAGACCGTAAACGGTCTCTGTCGGCAGAACTACAAGCCCCCCCGTCGCCAGCGTTCGCACAGCCTCACTTATGGCGTCAGGTGAAGGAGGGAGGAGCCTAGCCGTCATCCGCGTCGCCTAGCACGGGCTCAGTCGAGACGCGAGGCCGAGACACGGACAGATATGGTGACCGCATCATCGACCCAGTCATTGCCCGGGTCAGATGTTTGACCGAGATCAAGGCTCTTCCGTCCGATTTCCGTTTGCCCGGTCATTTCTGCCTGCTGGTCCATGAGGTTCAGCGTGAACTGAAAGGGCACGGTCACTGACCGGTCTTTAACGTTCAGCCTGAGCTGTGCGGCATAAGACCCATCCGCTTCGGCGATCTGGAACACTTCAGCGGTGGCCGCGGGATAGACGGCGACATCGAACCACTCACCGGCTTTCAGGGAGTCGGTATAAAGCTTCTTGTTCGCCGTGGCGCTGCCTGTTTGGATTGTGATCACGGCTTTCCCGGCATCGGGCGCATCCGGATCGAACTGGATCTGTGCGTCCCAGTCGGAAAAAACTCCGGAATAGATATCGCCATCATGCCTCCCGGAAAAACGGATTTCGGAGCCCCCATAGTCAACGGTCCAGTTCGCCACGACACCCTGTTGCAATGAGCTCTCTGGGGCCCGCTCCCGCACAGGCCACTGCGGGCCTGACAAAACCGGGCTCAGTGCAATCAGCGCAAAAGCACCCAGCGCGATACCGAAACTAAGCTCGAGACTTCCCTTCCGGGTGGGGCGTACCTCGAGTGGATCCGCGGTTATCGCGGGCAGCATCTTCTTCAGAACACCTTCATCGCTCGTCATTTCGTGCTTGATCGCGCCGGCCACATGCAGGCCGAGCAGAAAAATGACAAGCCATGCCATCCGTCCGTGGACCATTTCCAAAACAGGGTGGAAGGCGACCGGGAAGGGAATGTCGGGCCAGCTGATCATCCCGAAGATGACCGTGGGGACATCGAAGGACCTTTCGGTTGAAACCAGCAACCAACCGGTCAGGGGGAGCGCGATCATCAGCCCATAAAAGCCCAGATGGACCAAGCGGCTCGTGGTGGCTTCCCAGGAAGACAATCCATCACTTTGGGCGGGGGGCGGGTTCAGCAGCCGCCAGATGACCCGTGCCACCGTAAGCACAAGGATGGTTATGCCCACCGATTTATGAAGCTGGTAGCGCGCTTCATTCTCATCCATGTTCCAGCCCAGCCAGATCATGAACAGGATTGCCGCTGCGATTGTCCAGTGGAGCAGAATAGCGACAGTGGCGTAGCGCTGGGAGGTCCTTGCCAAAGCTCTTTACTCGTCTTGCAGGAATTCGCCGCTGAAGCCGACCGTGACGTCATCGCCGATCGGGCCAAGGAGGGCCGTCATTCCGAAATCAGAGCGCTGGATCACGGTTTCTGCCGTGAAGCCGATCACGTCACGGCCGCCGTACCATGGTGGATTGGCCACACCACCATAGGTCACGTTCAGCGTAACAGGCAGTGTGGATCCGAGGAAAGTCAGCTCCCCATGAACCTCGCCGGTTCTTTCACCGGTGCGAACAATGTCGACAGAGGTGAAGGAGATCGAGGGATGGACGTCTGCATTGAACCAGCGGTCGTCCCGACTTAGAGCCTCGTTCCAGCTTTCATAGGGGCTGTCAGCATGGGTCGCCTTGAAATCTGCCGCATAGTTCGTCTGTAAGGCCAGTGGGTTCACGGTTACGGTCAGCATGGACTCATCGGGCTGGGCGGCATTGAAATCAAGTTGCGCGTCGAAGTCAGTGAAGTCCACGCGATATTGTGAAATGCCCCCCGAGTGTCCAACCTTGAAAAAGAGGAAGGCGTGGCTGCGTTCGAGAGAATAGGGGCCGCTGTCAACGTCCGGAACGGCGTCGTAGCCCTCTGTCTCCACGATCTCTGTTCCCGCATCAGCGGGCAGAATGCTTGCGCTTTCCGTCTGATCCAGCCGGTCTCCCCCGCCGCACGCGGTAAGAGCAAGCAAGGCGAAGCCCCAGCCGAAGTGACGCCCGTTCGTCATGATCTGTCTCCCATTTTTGTCGGACATATTATCTACTCGGTCTCGAGAAATTCACCTGAGAATTCAATCTGAACTTCGTCCGAGGTTGCCCCCATGACGGCGGTCAGCCCGAAATCTGACCGGTTGAGGGTTGCCGTGGCCGTAAAGCCAATCAGATCCCGCTGACCATACCAGGGAACATTTGCAACCCCGCCATAGCTGACCTCAAGCGTGACCGGCTTGGTGATCCCGAGAAATGTTAAATCGCCTGTGACCGTGCCCGAAAATTCATCCGTCAGGGCAATATCTGTTGCTACAAAGCTGATGGTGGGATGGATGCCGGCATTGAAAAAGCGGGCATCCATGGCAAGCTCATTTTCCCACTCGGCTTTCTTCTCCGGATTTGGATATTTCGTTTCGAGCCCAAGGGGATTGATGGTGACTTCCAAAGCGCTCTTGGTTGGGTCCTGCGCGTCGAAGTCCAGCGTGGCGTCAAAATCCGTGAAGTTGACGATGTAATCCGAGATCCCATTGTGTCGGACGGACCAGGTGAGGAAAGCGTGGGTTTTATCTACTTGGTAGATTCCGCTTGAAACACCGTCCAGGGTCGGATCGGCATAGGCGGTGTTGATGAGAGCGAGGCTGGCTGAAGCCAAAAGAACAGAACGCATAGGGTCTCCTTTACATCTGGGGCCGGCCTCTCTGAGATAGGAAGCAATGGGTCGATTACGAGTCGCCGACGCTGTTTCCGGGCGCGGGCGGGACCTTTGCCTCTCCGCCGCCGGGACACGGCTCAGCCAGCCCAGAAGGTCACTTTCGCGTCCGGATCCGGGCGCATACGTTCCTGAGGGTCCAGTGTCGCGGTGCCAATGTAGAAGAAACCGGCCAGGCGCTCATGGGAGCTGAGGCCGATAAGTTTCGCGATTCCAGGGCTGTAACACAGCCACTCTGTCAGCCAGCAGCCGGCCCAGCCCGCGGCGTTGGTGGCGAGGAGCAAATTGTAGCCCACCGCCCCTGTGGACAGTTCCTGTTCCCAGACAGGCGTCTTGTGGTCCCGGTCGGGACTGGACACCAGGGCAATGACAACCGGTGCGCGCTCAAAGGCGGTTCGGGTGTCTGCAAAGGCCTTTTCGCCGGCATCGGGCTGTTCCTGCCTGTGAATCTGTTCGGCATGCTGGGTGAATCCCATGCGCTCGGGGCCGGAAAAGACGAGGAATCGCCACGGGGCCAGACGACGGTGATCCGGGACCCGCATCGCGACGGTCAGCAGGGCTTCGATCTCGTCACGGGACGGACCCGGCGGACCGAGGGTCCGTTTCCCGGCCGACCGGCGCAAGGCCAAGAAGGCGCGCACGGCGTCAGCCGGACGGGTGGCGGGCAGGCTGTGTCCGGTGGCCGGCGGGTTGGGGAAAAGAGAGGACATGGAGGTCGTGTAGCACACCTCCGCCACAGGAGGAGTCCCGCAGGCGAACAAAACGGTGAACAGTGTTTACTTTCTGAACGGCGATACTATTTTCTCAGTTGGGCAGCCGAGGGCGATATCGTGAAGGTCGACAATTCTCCTGCAGAACGCCGCCGTGGCAAGGTGCGCGGCAAAATCCTGTCGGCGGCTGAGCGCGTCTTTGCACAGGAGGGGCAGCTGGGCCTGTCAATTCGCCGCCTGGCCGAGGAGATCGATTATTCCCCCGCCGCCATCTACAAATATTTCGACTCGAAAGAGACCCTTGTCGACGAGTTGAAAGAGGCCTTCTTCCAGCGCCTGCTCGCGGAAATGGATCGCGGGGCCGACCTGACCTTACCTTTTGGACAGCGCGCGCGACAGGCCCTCGCGACTTATATCCGCGTGGCCGTGGCCAAGCCCCATCATTACGCGGCCGCCTTCAACGGCCAGAGTTGGCCGGAAGGCCCTGGCGAGGACGATGCGGACTTTGGCGAGACGAATAAAGGCCGGGCTTTTCTGATGCTGAAGGGCATGGTCGAGGAGGGCATCGCGATCGGGGCGTTGCAAAGCGAGTTGGACGCCGGTCTGGTGGCCAAATCCATTTGGGTGGCCTTGCACGGGCTGGCCCAGATGATCGCCCACATCCCCGGCTTTCCTGCTCTAAAGGGGGGGTATTCGGCCCTGTCCCAGGATGAATTTATCGATTTTCATGCGGACCTGCTGATCCGTGGACTGGAGAAGGACATATGAGCGATCACGTTCGCAGTGAGGACGCCGTAGCGCCTGAAAGCCGGTCGGGCGGGGCGTCCGCCCTAAAGGGGCTGGCCTTTCTGCTGGCGGTTGGTGTGGTTGCGGCCGGTTTGGCGATGTTTGTCCTGACCCAGCGGTCCGAGGAAGGGCCCAAGGTCGTTCTCGAGGTCAGCCCGCCGATCACGGTGAATGTCACCGCCATCGACGTTCAGGAGACCTATCAGACGGATGAGAAATTTACCGGTCTGGTTGACAGCCGACGGCGGAGCCAGCTGGGCTTCACGTCGGGGGGACGGGTCCGTGAGCTGGCCGTTGACCTTGGGGATGTGGTGGCCGAGGGCGATCGCCTGGCCTCGCTCGACATGCGGGCCCTGTCGGCGCAACTGGCGGCGGCGAATGCCCGGCTGGTCGAGGCGGAAGCCGGTTCCGTCCTCGCGACGACAACGGCCGACCGGCAGGTCGCACTTGCCGCGAAGGGTCACGTCTCGCCTCAGGTCGCCGACGAGGCCCGCGCCCAGGCCAATACCGCAGCGGCGCGGATCGATGCGGCCCGGGCCGAGGTGCAGGCGCTCAGGGTTCAGATGGCCCTCGCCACCATCGAAGCGCCATTCTCCGGGGTCATTACGGCGCGGCTTGTGGATGAGGGGGCCATTGCGGCCCCCGGTCATCACTTTTCAACCTCATTTTTTCTGCAGGCCAACAAGGAGGTCTCGATGATTGATGCCACAGTGACCGAGCAATTGAATTCAGTGC
>CAJXMY010000134.1 GCA_913056435.1 uncultured Hyphomonadaceae bacterium
TGAACCGGTTCTGAAACAGATCAAGACCCAGGATGGATTCGAAAAAGCCGTTGCAGCTGCCCTGGGTGACGACCTTCAGGCCCCAACGACCCGGCAGTCCAGCATCTACTGGGCCGGCGCCTCTTTGCCGACCTCTGCCCCGCTTCCCCCGGGGGTTCAGCCCTTGTCTGAGTTTGTCGACGCGCCAGACGCCCTGGCAGCCCGGCTCAGCCAGTGCGGACTGGTCTCCGCGGAAGCTGGGCCGGACCTTGCGGCGTCTCTGCGGCCGGGCCAGAGGCTGGTCAGTGCCGAAGGTCATTTGTGGCGCTGGGACGGCTTTACCCGGACGCCGGATGCCCCCGTTTCGGCCGCTGAGCGCCTCGCCCAGCGTGCCCGGCTCGACGCCGCCCAGAAGGCCCTCGGGCCGAGCCGCCAGACCCTCGCCGCCGCGAGACTGGCTCATGATACCGCGCAGGGGCAGAAGCGCGCCGCAGAAAGCGATCAGGCGGAGGCCCGAAACAGGCTGAAAGCCGCTGTGCAGGCCTTCGATGCGGCCCGCGAAGCGCTGGCCGATCTTGCCCGCCAGCGCGACCATGAAGCGATCCGCATCGAAACCCTGACCACGCAGCTGGACCGCTCGAAAGCCGAACTGGCAGAGACAATCGCCAGCCTCGATGCCGTGGATACCGGGGTCGATGCGCAGACGCTCGATCAGCTGGGGGCGATGCTTGAAGCCCGGCGAGAAGGCCTTATCCGGGCTCGCGAAACGGAGACCGAGGCACGCGGACGGCTCAATGACCTCACGCGCGACAGGCAACAGGCACTGGCGCGCCGTCAGGCTGTTGAGGAAGATATCACCCGTTGGGGACAGCGCATCGAGGCGGGCGGGGCTCGGATTGATCGTCTGACGCACCGCCGCTCGGAGACAGAAACTGAGATTGCGACGGCGGCAGAGCGCCCCGCCCTGCTTGAAGCCCGGCGACAGGCGCTTTCGGGTGCCGTTCAGGACATAGAGGCGGCCAGGCAGGCCGCGGCGGATGGCCTTGCCGTTCAGGAAGCAGACGCCCGGGAGAAGGAACAGGCGGCGCGATCCGCGACAAATCTGGCGATGACGGCTCGTGAAACACTAGCCGTCGCCAATGCACGGGCCGAGGCCAGCCGGACCAAGCTCAACGAGCTTCGCGAGTCGACCGAACAGTTCCAGTGCACCGCGGAGGGTTTGCTTCCGCTGGCCAGAGACGGCTTGTCGACCGAAGAGATCGACGCTCTGTGTCTGACCGATGCGGAAAAGCTGTCTGACAGGCTCAGGATAGAGCGGGAGCAACTCGGCGGCATAAATATGGAGGCCGAGGCCGAAGCCGCCCAGCTCGCGGAACGGCTGGGCATGCAGACGGAAGAAAAGAATGACCTCATCGCTGCGATATCGAAGCTCAAGGAAGGTGTCACCGCGCTCAACGAGGAGGGGCGCACGAGGCTTATGCAGGCCTTCGATCAGGTGAATGCTCACTTCAAGGCATTGTTTACGACGCTGTTCCGGGGAGGTGAGGCAGAGTTGCGTCTTGTTGACGCAGAAGACCCTCTCAATGCAGGACTGGAAATCATGGCCCAGCCCCCGGGAAAGCGGCTCGGGACCCTGTCACTAATGTCCGGTGGAGAGCAGGCCCTGACGGCGACCGCTCTGATTTTTGCGGTTTTTCTGTCGCGTCCCTCGCCGATTTGTGTCCTCGACGAGGTTGATGCCCCACTGGACGACGCAAATGTCGACCGCTTTTGCCGGATGCTTGATGAAATGCGCCAACGCACGGATACCCGGTTCATTGTGATCACTCACAACCCCGTCACGATGAGCCGGATGGACCGCCTTTTTGGGGTTACCATGCGTGAGCGCGGCGTTTCTAAACTCGTCTCGGTAGACCTGAACGCTGCGGAGCAGCTTGTCGCCGCGGAATAAGGCTTGAACATAGTGGCCATGGAAGACCCCGATCCGGATACCCTCGCCCAAAGGATTGCGGCGGCAAAAGCAAAGCAGCAGGCTGGCGAATCAACCACCGGCAATGCACCAGCCGACGCGGCTGTTTCCGCCGGAGCGATGGCCCTTCGGTATGGCGCTGAGTTCGGAGCTTCTGTCTTTGTCGGGATTATTATCGGCCTCGTCATTGATAACTTCTTCAGGACAGACCCTTGGGGATTGCTGATCATGATGGGGTTCGGCCTTGCAGCTGGCGTCCTCGGTGTTATACGCGCCTATCGAGAGTTGACGGATGCCTCCAATCCGGCCAATAGCGGGCCCGAAGCAGGCTGAGAGCCGAAAGAGTAAGAAAAGCAAATGCGCAATTTCTTCCAATACGTCGCCGATCCTATGCATCAGTTCGTGATCCAGGAATGGATCGAGCTTCCGCGTCTGTTCGGCTACAATATTTCCTTCACGAACTCGTCTGGCTTTATGCTGTTGGGGGTCATTCTGACGATCGCCCTGTTTGGATATGCGGCCTCGCGCGGGCAGCTAGTGCCAAACCGGCTGCAATCCATTGGTGAGATCGGATACGGCTTCGTCGCAGATATGATACGAGGTACGGCCGGTGAGGAAGGGCTCAACTTCTTACCCTTCGTGTTTACCCTCTTCTTCTTCATATTTTTCGCCAATATGATCGGCATGTCTCCATATGCTTTTACGACGACCAGCCATCTTGTCGTTACAGCCGCGTTGGCTCTTCTGGTGATCAGCATTGTCATCATCTACGGGTTTGCGAAGAATGGCCTGAAATTTTTGAAGCTTTTTGCGCCCTCTGGTGCCCCCTGGCCGATTTACCTTCTGCTTGTGCCTATTGAACTGATTTCGTTCTTTGCACGCCCACTGACTTTGTCGCTGCGCTTGTTTGCCAACATGCTGGCAGGACATATCATGTTGAAACTCTTCGCCGGGTTCGCCGTGACGCTGTTTACCCTTGGGGGCATGTACATTGCCCTTGCACCGCTGGCCTTCTTCATGGGCGTCGCCCTGAACGCGTTGGAATTCCTGGTCGCGGGTCTTCAGGCTTACGTCTTTGCCATTCTGACCTGCGTCTACCTGAACGACGCCTTGCATCCTGCACACTAAGGAACCGATCACCTGCGGCGTTTAAACCGCGTTCTAGAACTTGACGTCCCCCGTATTAACCGCTTCAGGGGGGCAAAATTGAAACTACTGACCTCTCAAAGGAGATTCTCATGGAAGGCGATATCACACTGGGCCTGAAATATGTTGGTGCTGGCCTTGCAACGCTGGGTATGATCGGTGCTGCAATTGGTGTTGGCAACATCTTTGGATCGTTTCTCGATGCCGCCATGCGGAACCCGTCCGCGGCACCCCAGCAGACCGGTAACCTCTTTATCGGTATGGCTCTGTCAGAAGCCCTCGGCATCCTGGCATTTTTGGTCTCGATCCTGATCCTGTTCGTGGTCTAACCCCGGATCAGACCTTATCCATCACCTTAGAGGGATTTTGGCAGATGACGTTTTTCGTCCTCGCAGCAAATACGGCCGGGAAAGCAGCAGCGCCTGCTTTCCCGCCATTTGATCCTACTCACTTTGCATCACAGCTGTTCTGGCTCGCCATCCTCTTTGGTGCTCTCTATCTTGTTTTGGCGCGGGTCATCCTACCAAAACTCGGAAGTGTGCTGGAACATCGCGAAGCGACGATTGCCACAAATCTGGACGAAGCCGCGAGGCTGAATGATGAGGCAGAAAGCGGCCACAAAGCCGTAGAAGATGCCATTGCCGACGCTCGCACCAAAGCCCGGGCCACAGCCACGGCGGCGCGGGCCAAGATGGATGCCGAGATCCGCGAGGAAACTGCGAAAGTTGAGGCTGACATTGAAGCGGACCTAACGGCTGCCGAGGAACGCATCATCGCGCTTCGAGCCGAAGCCATGAAGAACGTTCAGTCCATTGCCGTGACGACCGCCGCCGCGATGATCGCCAAATTTGATGCGACAGTGGTGGACGACGAGGTGTCCGCAGCGGTCTCAGACACTCTGGCAGGAGAATAGACGTGAGAAGATCCCTCTTACTTGCCGGGCTTGTGTCCATGTCGTCATCGGCACATGCCGCTGGCGACACCGATTATCCAGCATGGTACGCCGATCCGGTAACGCAAACCGCTTTCGCCGCTCTGCTGGTTTTTCTTTTGATCGTGTGGCGTCTGGGTGGTTTCAAAGCCATGTTTTCCGCCCTGGACAGCCGCTCGGAAGGGATCCGGTCTCAGATTGAAGAAGCTCAGGCGCTCAGAGAGGAAGCGGCCAAGCTCATGGCAGAGGCGGAGAAACGCGCCCGGGATGCCGATCTTGAAGCGCAGAGTATTGTTAAGCGGGCGAAGGCCGACGCGAAAGCATTGATGAAAGATGCCCGCGCGGAGCTCGATGCGAAGCTCGCGCGTCGCGCGGCGCAGGCCGAACAGCGGATCGCACGGGCGGAAGCGGATGCCGCGAAAGCGGTCCAGCAGGCCGCAGCAGACGCAGCTACGGAAGCTGCTCGCGTCATTCTCTCTCAACCGGCCCGGTCCAAAGGATTGTTTGATAGAGCGCTTGCCGACATCAAAGATCGCCTGAACTAAGCCTCACGTCTTACCCAATGTTCAGATGCGCTTGTCGCGTCCGAAAACAACGACCATCAACCAGTTGGGGGCGAACCGCTCCACACTCGGATAGCGCCTGAGGATGCCCTCCATCCACTTACGGCCCCAGAGCGAATTGCGCCCCAGAAGGACTACGCCAACAATCGCGATGGGAAGACCAATAGGCAGCAGCGGCGTGACAAACCCAATGGGTATGGCAAGGACAATGAGCCCAAACCCTATCAAGGCGGCGGTCAGGCGCAAGATGCCCCGCATTCCACTCCGAAAAGCGTTCAGGGTAACGAAGCGAAGGCGCTCGTCTCCCGTGTGTGAATCATAAGGATCGTGTCCGTCCGGCATGTTCTAAGATATGGTATATCTTCGACGAAGGTCCAGACTATAAACCCGATACAGCACTGAATTTGTGTGTTTTAACCAAACTTGCTCACCTCAAAGGAGATGCGATCGGACAACATGACCGACCGCTTGCCCTTCCTACTCTGCTGCAATCGCCTGCGGCTCCGGGGGCCTCCACCTCAACTTGGGCTTGCGTGCCGCGCGCGTTTCATCGAGACGCTCCAGTGGGGCAAAAAACGGCGCCTGGCGGAGACTTTCATCCCCATCGGCAGCCCGACGGGCAATGGCTAGGACCGAGTCGCAGAAGCGATCCAGTTCCTGCTTGCTCTCCGTTTCCGTTGGCTCGATCAGCATGGCCCCGTGAACAACCAGCGGGAAATACATTGTCATCGGGTGGTAGCCTTCATCGATCAACGCCTTGGCCAGATCAATTGTCCCAATGCCTTCTGCCATGAAGGCATCAGAGAACAGAGCCTCATGCATACAGTATCCCTCAAAGGCAGGGGTCATCACCTGCTTCAGGCGTGCCTGAATATAGTTGGCATTGAGCACGGCATCCTCCGCAGCCTGACGAAGGCCGTCGGCTCCGTGACTTAAAATATAGGCTAGCGCGCGGACAAACATGCCCATTTGTCCATGGAACGCCGCCATCCGTCCAAACGCCGCAGAATGATCACCAAGCGCATCCTCCACGAGCTGATATTGCCCGTCTGAACCGCGAACAACATTCGGGATCGGTGCAAAAGGGGCCAGTGCCTCCGACAAAACCGTTGGACCTGAACCCGGGCCGCCTCCCCCATGAGGGGTCGAGAACGTCTTATGCAAATTGATATGCATGGCATCCACACCGAGGTCCCCAGGGCGAACCCGTCCGACAATGGCATTAAAATTGGCCCCATCACAATAAAAATAGCCACCGGCATCATGGATCAGATCAGCAATGGTTCGGATATCCGTCTCGAACAGGCCACACGTATTTGGATTGGTCAGCATGATCCCGGCAACATCATCCTGCACCTGCAGCTTCTCCCGCAGTCGTGGCCATGTCGCCCGCAGTCTCACCCGCGTTAACTGATGCGCTTTCCTCTGAGTAATCGCATGCGGTGAAGATGTAGCTCAAAGTAATGCTGCCATGTATTTTCCAAATTGTGATCCATTGAACGATCCCTTCTATCTAACTTGTCTTCGTGTGTTTAATTTGGTCAGCATTGAGCTTGGCATCTA
>CAJXMY010000135.1 GCA_913056435.1 uncultured Hyphomonadaceae bacterium
ATCCTGAGCCCCGAGACGATGACGGCCGGGGCCCGCCGCCAGAAAGGTCGGTGGCAGATCCGGCATCCCGCCTTATAACCTCCCTTTTGACGTTCCATCCAAAAGGGCCCATTCATGACCCCAAGCACCCTAATTGACGGTTTCGCCTTTATTGAGGGACCCCGCTGGCAGGGCTCGGCCCTGTGGTTCTCGGACATGCATCAGGATGCGGTCTTCCGAACAGACCTGACCGGAGAAACCGAACGCATCATCGAGGTTCCCCATCAGCCCTCTGGCCTCGGTTGGCTTCCCAATGGCGACCTCCTGGTGGCCTCCATGCTGGATCGGACGGTCTATCGATACAGGCCCGGCGAAACGCTGACCCCGTATGCTGACCTGTCTCACATCGCCGAGCGGCGTATCAATGATATGCTCGTGGACCCGACGGGGCGCGCCTGGGTCGGGAATTTCGGCTTCATGTTTGATGAGGGCGAACCGGTTGCGCCCGGTACGCTGGCCCGGATCGATCCGGATGGATCGACGCATGCAGCGGCCAGCGGCCTGCTCTTCGCGAACGGCATGGCCATCCTGCCGGGCACGGACACCTTGATCGTCGCCGAAACCTATGGTGCCCGGCTGACAGCCTTTGATATTGGCGCCGACGGGACCCTGACCGGTCAGCGTGTCTGGGCCTCTCTCCCCGATGGCGCCGTCCCGGACGGCATTTGTGTCGACGAGAGCGGGGCGGTCTGGGTGGCCTCGCCAACAACCGGATCTGTCCTTCGGCTCCTCGAGGGCGGCACCGTCACCGACACCATTTCCACCGGACGCCAGGCCATTGCCTGCGCCCTTGGCGGACCGGACCGCGACCACCTGTTCATCTCCACCTCGGCCTCGACCAGGCGCAGCACCTGCCGGGACCTGAAATCGGCACGGATCGAAATGGTCTGCGTCAGGGTGCCGGGTCCGAAGAGCTGAAGACCCGGAGGACCTTCCGGACATCACCGGTCCTTGCCTCTCTCCGGGTGACCTGCGCCGATCGTCCCGAAGCGGGCCGCACGATCGCGTGAAGGGCCATGACGGCCTTCCGCCTCTTTCCGCGGAAACCCCGGATTCCCTTCCGGAACAGCCCGAGGAGGGTTATACTTGCCCGATCAGGGCCAGCGGGCCGCGGGGACACAAAGCACATGACGGACTTCAGCTCACCAACGCCGCTGGCCTCGGCCATATCCGCACTCTGTTTTCTGACCCTGATCGGGTTGCTGTATGGGCTGCTCAGCCTGTGGCGTCGCCGCCGGCGCCGTGAGGACGACCGGACAGGCCTGTTCGACCATATCATTGGGGGTCTGCGCGGCATCGACCGCCGCCTGGTCCATCTCTGGTCCTGGGCAACCGGAACGCGATACCGCAAGCGCTATGTTCGTCTGCCCATCCTTCTGACCTTTTTTCTCGCAATCACTGCGGGGGGTGTCCTGCTGGACTGGCCGTTCAGCATGGCGGCGATTGGTTTCGGTGTGTTTTCCATCTTCGTCGTCTTCCGGCACTGGTCACGCGATGAGGACGAGGCGGTTGAGAATGTCAGCCTGGATCGCAAAGACCTGCCCATTGATGGCACGCTGGGCGCGGAGGTCCTGATCGCGGTCGGATTTCTGTTTGTCTTTGTCCCGGTCGCCTTCGCCCAGCTGCAGCAACAGGGACTGGGCTTCGAGCTTCGTGCAGACGCCGGACCACTGACCTTCCTGCTCTACATGCTGATCGAGACGGTCAAGGCCGGCTCCCTGGTGGATTATTACGACCTCTACGCCGAGAGCCTCGGTTTTGATCGCATCGGGGCCCCGACCAATCCCTCCGACTGGGCCAAGGCCACAGTCATGGGCTACCGGCTGTCCCTCAACCTGCTTGTCCTCGCCGCGATCAAGCGGCTGATTGATGTGGCGAGACGCCGGGCACAGGGGGCCGATCTGAGGGCGGTCACGCTGACCCTGCGCCAGGGCTCCGCGCCGCGCCAGTCCGCAGCCATTGCCACATTGCGGGATTTCGCCCTGCGCGGGCGGGCCAATGCCCGTGACCTGCTTGAGACGCTTGTCGAAGCGGGTCCGTCCCAGAGCTGGCCGGTGGCGCCGGAAACGCGCTTCGAGGCGGCGGGCGCCCTGCTCGACTATGGCACACAGCGCGGCGGGGCCGGGGCCCTGTACGCCGCCGCCGACGGCTACCGCGCCCTGATCCGGGGCGGGTTTGACCGGGCGGTCGCGCCGGACCGGTGGCGTGCGGCCGCCCAGAACCTTGGAACCACGCTGGTTCAACTCGGACAGCAGATCGGGGACCCGAAAAAACTCGTCGAGGCCAGCGAGATCTATGGCGATATTCTGGACACGGACGGCGCCGATGCCCGCTTCAGTACGCTTCTGGTTCAGGCCAATGTCTTTGCCGATCTCGCCATGATGACCGGGGAACGCCACGATCTCGACCGCGCCGTAGAGACCTATCGGGCGGCGCTGGACCGGGCCGGGCCAGACGCGACCGGTGCCGATCTTGCCGTTCTGAACTGCAATCTCGGCGCCACGCTGGGCGACCTCGCCGCGATCGACGGCGATGCCGGGCGCGCGGCAGAGGCCGTGGCCGCCTATCGCGCCGCCTTGCCTTACCTGACCCCGGAAGAGGACTCCGAAACCTGGTCGATGACGCAGAACAACCTCGCCAATGCGCTGTGTGACCTCGGCCACTGGACCGGCGACAGTCGGCGCCTGCAGGAGTCGATCGAGGCCCATCAGGCGGCCCTCAGCGTCCGGACCAAGGCCCGCATGCCCCTGCTCTGGGCCACCTCGCAGACCAATCTGGGCAATGCCTGGAGCCGGCTGGCCCGCCTCGACCCCGACAGCGGGGGGCTCGAACAGGCCATCGTCCACTACACCGCCGCTCTGACCGTCTTCCAGCGCGAAGACCTGCCGCGGGACTGGGCCTGGACCCAGGCGCTGCTCGCCTCGGCGCAGATTGACCGGGGCACGGGGCTGAGCGCAGGCGACGCGACACAGGCTTTTGAGGCCGCGCTGGTCCACTGCGACGGCGCCATCGACCTGTATCAGCGGGTCGAGATGCCCGCCAAGACGGCCTGGGTTCAGGGCTTGAAGGGCAATGCCCTGGTCGCGCTGACCCGCTATGGCGAGGCTGCGGAGATGTTCCGCGCCGCCCTCGCCTGGCAGACGCCGGAGACGGCTGGGGACGACTGGGTGATGTCGGTGAACAATCTGGCCGCCTGCCTGCACGAGACCGGTGACCCGGACACCGCGCTGGCGGTTCTGGACGACGCGCTGAGCCTGCGGCCGGACGAGGCCAGACTTCAGGCGACCCGCGCCGCGTTGTCCCCCGACACCGTGGCAGAGCCTTCAGAGCCTTCAGAGCCTTCAGAGCCTTCAGAGCCTTCAGAGCCTTCAGAGCCTTCAGAGCCTTCAGAGCCCGCCTTGTTTCATTACCGCGTCTCTGTCCAGCGCGTCTGTGGGGAATTTGTCATCGGTCAGGTCACCCAGGCCTTTTACGAATACTGGAAAGACCGGGAGGACTTCGAAGACCAGATCCTGAATATGGGCGATCCCGACAGCTTCGACCCGGACTCGCCCGCCCCCTTCGAGTCCGGCCATATGGCTGAGGGCTGGTACGCACTCGATTCCATCGCACACATGAACAATGCCATCTTTCACGGCAATCAGCTCCACATTGATGAAGTGGTTCGCGATGAGGACGCCTATGATGGCTTCAGGTACAAACCAGATGGCTATTCGGACGTCCTCGACATTGACGATCTCCTGCCCGACATGCCCGACAGCTTCGTCACCATAACCCAGGACTATGAGGTGGAAACCGGAGTCGACCAGCCCGTGATCCCGGTCTTTGTTGGTAAGAGCATCGAGAAAGGCGCGCAGACAGAGGTCATCATCTCCACAGCGGAACGGTTTGACCCACGGCGCCTGTCATTTGAAGTCTGGGTCTTCGATGGCGATCCCGTTATTGCCGCGATTTCCTATGATGGCGAAGACCTCGAGATCATCGCCGACAGTTCCACCGGCAAGGCGTTCTATGCCTATCTTGGCGCCCTTGACTGAGAGTGGCACTCAGGCCGGGCGTGCCGCCAGCGCCTCGGCCAGCCGGGTGGCCTGCGCGCTGTCGAAATATTCCCGAAGCTCGGTGATCCGGTCATCGCGGACATCGGCCACGATGCAGGCGATCATCTCAAACACAGTGCCGTCGGGCAGGGTTCCG
Source organism: uncultured Hyphomonadaceae bacterium (assembly GCA_913056435.1). Taxonomy (GTDB): domain Bacteria; phylum Pseudomonadota; class Alphaproteobacteria; order Caulobacterales; family Hyphomonadaceae; genus Henriciella. Next base: position 4,234 of record CAJXMY010000135.1, read on the forward strand.
CAGACCCGGTGCTCCTCGACGAAGCCCTCCGGCGTCGGCATGCGCCGACAGTCCTCATAGCGAAAATCGCGCATCAGGCTGCGGACGCGGTCCGAGAAGCGCAGCAGGGTCTGAAGGGTCATCGCCGGCCCGCCATTCTGGATGGCCTGGCAATCGGGCGAACACAGAGCATACACCGCCCGCTCATCCCCGGCCTGAAACGCCTCAAATAGGGCCTGCGCCCGCCGAACCATTGGATCCATGGCCCATCCTCCTCGCCAGACAGGATCCAAATCGATGACCGGCGGTCTGGCAAGCCTCCTGTTTCAACCCGGCCAGACTCATGGCCCGATTGCCTTGGCGTCGGCCCTATAGTTTAATGAAGATCCAACCAGCCTGCATGAGGCGCCTCAGTGACGGTCCGTCATCGACCCGGTCATGAGGGGGGGAAGATCACGGGCTCGCCTGTCCGATGCCGTGCACAAGCGCCTGTGCCTCGCGCCGCGGGGCCGCGGATATGAGCGCCGCCGCAGGCAATACGCTTCAGGCCCGTCGGCTGGGCATTGACCGTCTCGATGAAGCCGTGGCCTACGTCCGGGCGGATTGCCCGGTCTGCCGCTCGGAAGGCATAGGCGGCCACAGCCGGATCACGCTGAATGCCGGCGGGCGGGCGATCATTGCCTCGCTGGCCCGGGTCACGGAACCGTGGCTCCGCCCGGACACGATCGGCCTGTCGGAAGCGGCCTGGACCCGCCTTGGCCTTGAGGTCCCCTGCCCGGTGTCCATTTCACATGTTCCACCGCTGGCGTCGCTGGGCCTTGTGCGCCAGCGCATCTTTGATCAATCGCTCGACGAGGCGGACATGCGCGCCATCGTGTCCGACATTTCAGCGGGGCGATACTCCGATATCCAGCTCACCGCTTTCGTGGCCGCAGTCGCCGCGCGTCCCTTCACCATCGCCGAGACGGTTGCCATGACCCGGGCCATGATCGAGACCGGCCAGCGCCTGAGCTGGGATGATGAGGCTATTTTCGACAAGCACTGCGTTGGCGGTCTGCCCGGCAACCGCACAACCCCCATCATTGTGGCGATCGTCGCCGCCCATGGTCTGAAAATCCCCAAAACATCGTCCCGCGCCATCACTTCACCGGCCGGAACCGCCGACACGATGGAGGTGCTCACCGATGTCTCCCTGGACCTGGCGGGGATGCGTCAGGTCGTGGAGAGGCAGGGAGGCTGTCTGGTCTGGGGCAACAGCGTCGCCTTCTGCCCGGCCGACCATGCGATCATCCGGATTGAACGGGTTCTCAATTTCGACTCCCCGAGTTCCATGATTGCCTCCGTTCTGTCCAAGAAAGTCGCGGCGGGCGCGACCCATATCGTGATCGACATTCCGGTGGGCCCCACTGCCAAAGTCCGGACCCGAACACAGGCAAAGGCCCTCTCGGATCAGCTCCACGCGGTCGCGGCCGCCTTTGAGCTGACAATCAAGGTGATGATGACAGATGGACGGCAGCCGATTGGACGCGGCATTGGGCCAGCCCTGGAAGCCCGGGACGTCCTGGCGGTTCTGAGCCGGGCCCCAACGGCGCCGCCAGAGCTGGCCCGCAAAGCCTGCCAGCTGGCCGGTGCGCTGCTGGAACTGGCGGGGAAGACCGTCCCGGGACAGGGCGCAGCGCTCGCCCGCCGGACCCTGATATCGGGTGAGGCGCTGGCGCGCTTCGTGGCGATTTGCCGGGCACAAGGCGGCGCCCTCCGGACGGTTCCGCAGGCCCCCCACCAGAGACCAGTGCTCGCCCGAGCCTCCGGACGGGTCCGCTCAATCGACAACCGCCGCCTCGCCAGGGCCGCAAAGCTGGCCGGGGCCCCGGATGACAAGGCGGCCGGTCTGGACCTGCATGTCCGGCTCGCAGACACCGTGCGGACCGGCGACACGCT
>CAJXMY010000136.1 GCA_913056435.1 uncultured Hyphomonadaceae bacterium
GACGATGATGATGCCTTCATTGGCCTCAACCCCGTCCATTTCGACCAGAAGCTGGTTGAGGGTCTGTTCGCGCTCATCATTGCCACCGCCAAGGCCGGCTCCGCGAGAGCGCCCGACGGCATCAATTTCATCGATGAAAATAATGCAGGGCGCATTGCGCTTGGCCTGCTCAAACATGTCCCGGACCCGCGACGCGCCCACACCGACAAACATTTCGACGAAATCAGAGCCGGAAATTGTGAAGAAGGGGACCCCGGCTTCACCGGCAATGGCGCGTGCAAGAAGGGTTTTCCCGGTTCCGGGCGGGCCAACGAGCAGGGCGCCCTTAGGGATCTTGCCGCCGAGGCGCTGGAACTTGGCCGGATCTTTGAGGAAATCCACGACCTCTTCAAGTTCTTCCTTGGCCTCGTCCACGCCTGCGACGTCCTCAAAGGTTACACGACCATGTTTCTCTGTCAGCAGCCTGGCGCGGGATTTGCCGAAACTCATGGCGCCCCGACCGCCGCCGCCGCCCTGCATCTGGCGCATAAAGAAGAACAGGATCCCGACAATCAGCAGGATCGGCAGGATGCTCATCAGGAGGTCCCCGAAGGAGAACCCTGTTTCAGGATCATCAATAACGGACGGGACGCCGAGCTCGATCATCTTGTCGCGCATCGCGCCAAGATCCTGACCTTTCTGCGCATAAAAGCGGGCGCCATTGTTCAGCTGTCCGGTCACGCCGGTCGGCTTGATCACAATCTCCGCAATCTGCCCGTTCCGGGCCTCTTCATAGACCTCCGAGATCGTCATGTCCTGAGCCCCGGAGCGTGCCGGATTGCTTTGCATAATGGCGATCAGGCCGAGCAAGAGAAGGGCGATGACGCCCCAGACCGCAAGATTTCGCGTATTCATGAACCCATCCAATACATATTTCTATCTATCTTATATGGGATTGGTTTCCTGAAAACGACTCCCATCCTGCCAATATCCGGCATTTCTTCGATTCATGGCTGTTTTTTAACCCGTCGCGCCGGGCCCGTCCTCAGCCGGCCACGGCGGCGGCCCGCCGACGATCCGCGGCCGATGTCTTGATGCTCTCCGAGCGCAACTGGCCGCAGGCGGCGAAAATGTCCCGGCCGCGCGGTGTCCGGATCGGGCTCGCATAGCCGGCCCTTTTCAGCACATCTGCAAAGGCCTCGATTGTGTCCCAGTCCGAACATTCGTAGGGGCTGCCGGGCCATGGATTGAAGGGGATAAGGTTGATCTTGGACGGCACGCCGCGGAGCAGGCGCACCAGGTCGCGGGCCTCCGCCAGGCTGTCATTGACGCCTTTCAGCATTACATATTCGAAGGTCACCCGCCGGGCATTGCCCAGATCGGGATAGGCCCGGATCGCCTCGAACAGGGTCTGCAGGTCATATTTCCGGTTGATGGGCACGATCTCGCTGCGCAGGTCGTCGTGGACCGCATGAAGCGAAATGGCGAGCATGGCCCCTGTGCGTTGGCCCAGTTCGGGAATCTTCGGTGCCACGCCCGCGGTGGAGACGGTGATGCGCCGGCGGCTGATCGAGATCCCCTCACCGTCAGACAAGGTGTCGATCGCCTCGGCGACATTGTCGAGATTGTAGAGCGGTTCCCCCATGCCCATGAACACAATATTGGAAAGGCCCCGGTCTTCTGTTGTCGAGGGCCATTCACCGAGGGCGTCGCGGGCGATCAGGATCTGGCTAACAATTTCCTGTGCGCTCAGGTTCCGCACCAGTTTCTGGGTCCCGGTATGGCAAAAGGTGCAGTTCAGGGTGCAGCCGACCTGGGACGAGACACACAGGGCGCCAGTCTTTGACACAGCAGGGATGAAGACGCTTTCCCCTTCGACCCCGGGCTGGAAGCGGATCAGCCATTTCTGGGTGCCGTCGACCGAGACCTTGTGCTCGGCAATATCGGGCCGGTCCAGATGGTAGGTCGCCGCCAGACGGGCCCGCAGCTCCTTGCCAATGTCGGTCATGCCCGCAAAGTCCGTTGCGCCGAAATGATGCAACCAGCGCCGGAGTTGCCGGGCCCGCATCCGCGTCTTGCCGGACTCGACCCCCAGAGCCTCCATCTCGGCCTGCAAGGCGGTCATGGACAGGCCGGCGAGCGGCTTGAGCGCCATTGGCGTGTCGGGCACACGGGTCAGATCGAGCGTGGTCTTCATGTGGGGCGCCCTAGCACAGTTTCAGGGCGCTTGCGACTGTCCCTTAGCGGTGAAGCCGTTCAGACGTTATCCATGCGGCGTGGTAAGGGCCTGCGAGTTGGTCAGGCGGCGGCGGTCTCTTTCAGAGTCTGGCTGTGGCACCAGGCGCCCCGAACCGAGCGGGAGGGCTCAAGATCCTCACTGAGGCCGGTCAGGCTTTCGCCCGTAGCCACGAAAAGCTGTCCCTTCGGAGATAGCTGGGCATTGAGATGGGCCACGGCCTCAATCTGTTTGTCCCGGGCCATGGTGGGCAGAACATTGCGGCAGATGATGAGGTCGAACTGGCCCAGTGGGCCGGGCGGCGTGAGCAGATTGTGCTGGCGGAATGTGACCCGGGACCGCAGGCTTTCACAGATCAGCCAGTCGCCCGAGACCTGACGTTCGAAGTTTGCCAGCATGCGGTGAACGGATAGACCTTTCTGGATTTCAAAGTGGCTGTAGAGGCCAGCCTGAGCTTCGGCGACGCTCTTGGCAGAAAGATCCGTGGCCACCAGCTCAATGTCAGCCTGACAGAGCGGCGACCCTTCCAGCTCGGACAGGCGCATCGCCAGAGAATAGGCTTCCTGACCGGTTGAGACGCCGGCGCACCAGACCCGCAGTCGTCCCGTGTTCGACGCCTTCAGCATCTCGGGCAGAGCATGGGTGACGATCCGCTCCAGCTGGTCCCGATCGGCAAAGAACTGCGTTTGTTTCGGCGTCAGGGCCGACGCGATCTCTGCTTCGAACCGCTTGTTTGGACGGGAGGTCAGACAATGGGCCAGATCGTCGAGGCTGGCAAAGCTTTCGCGGCGGCTGATCGCGGCCAGACGGGCCTCTATCAGATAGGGCTTGGCCGGAGACAGGTCCTGGCCCGAATGGTGGTGGGCGAGTGCCGCAATCTGTTGGAAGGTCGTGTCCTGCATAGGGCGTCGTCCTGTTTGTGTCCCCGAAAGCCTTAAGGGAAAGCCGAAACACGTTAAGAAATTCTTCAGACGAGGCCGAGCTGATCAAATTTGCTGCGCACAATATCGGCATCAAAAGGCTTCATGATGTACTCATCGGCGCCGGCCCGCAGCGCTTCGCCGATGTGGTCGGGATCCTTCTCATTTGTGCACAGGACAACGACGGGCGCCTTGCCCCCATCACTCCGCCGAAGTGAGGTGAGAAAGTCGATCCCGTTCATAATGGGCATGTTCCAGTCGAGCAGGATCACATCCGGCATCTGCGCCTGGCACCGTTGCAGGGCGCTGGCGCCGTCGCCGGCCTCTGAGACCGTGAAGCCGAGGTCTTTGACGATGCGCCCGGCAACTGTTCGGACGACGCGGGAATCATCAACAATCAGGCAGTGTTTCATTGTCACTCGTTTCTGTGGCCACGCCGGATTATCCGCCCCCGGGTTTTAAGGAAGTCTTAGCCCGTGGCTCTGAGCCCATGGGCCCGATAGGTGACATCATCCTCGACCACGCTGAAATCGAGTGTGCCGCCCAGATCTTCGATGACCATTTTCGTGAACAGAGGCTGGATGGTCCGGGCCGACCAGCCTTCTTCGGGCTCTTCATTGCGCAGGGTCGAGATGGTAAAATCGCTGACCTTTGCCCGCGGGCCCTGGGCCCGGGCGCTCACGGTCAGGGTGGGCCCCTCATTCTGGACCTTGAGCGACACCACACCGCCTCGCGGCACGCTTCCGGTGGCCAGAATAACAAGATTCATCAGAACCCGCGCATGACCACAGCTGAAATGCTCAGTGTCGATGAACCAGTCGAGGTCAGGCTTGTGCGACTTCATGAAGCCCTCCACAATCTGCTTCACCTCATGGCGGTCGGCGGCCGAATCCGACAGTCCGGCCGACCCGAAAGCATAACGCAGAAGCTGGATTCGGGCAGCGGCGGCTTCGGCGCCATTGACCAGCAGCTGCTGCGCCTGCTCTTTCATATCCGGATCGCCGGGATCTTCGAGCAATTCGAGAGCAGAATTGACCGAGGCAACCGGCGACACCAGATCGTGGCAGATCCGGGAAGCGATAAACGCGGCGAGGCGGGAGGGTTCGATCATCGGGCCGATCCTTCTTGATAGACGATGGAACCTATCCGATTCGCGCGGCCTGCGCCTGCTTAATCTATACCGTCTTCCGGGCGATCGATGTCGTCAAAGCCGTCCCGTGCACTTTTAAAGGTCAGAAAAAACAGCCCCCCCGCCAGACCGCAGCTGGCCGCGGCGCCAAGGCCATAGGCGATCCAGCCATGCAGGGTCATGGTCACGCCAAGCTCGTCCCAGAGCTGCGCCACGCCAAGCAGGGTCGCGACGAGGCCAAATCCGGCGAGCAGCGTCAGAACAAGGGGTCGGGTCATCCGGGCTTTATGGCGCGCCGAAAGGCTGTGTCCAGAGGCAGGCCGCCGCAGGGCCCTGACCGGCCTGTCGCGTTTACGGTCTGTTGTGTCCGAATCTTGCATAAGTCAGACAGAAGACGTTGCAGGCCAGGGGCGTGCCCTGGCAGCAGATCACATTATGTCCACATTGTCGGGCAGAGTTCGAAGTCACCGGGATCTCCGGTCTGGTCAGGAGCAGGACATGAACCTCAAGGCACTGTCAAAAGGGACGCGGAGCCTGCTCGCTCTTGTCGCGCTCGCGGGGATTGTGGGCTTGGGCGGGCTGGCCGGCCGGACGCTGTCTGTTGACTCCAAGGCGCCCTCGGTCACCAGCGGGCCGTCTCTTCCGGTCCTCGCGGCCCAGGTCTTTGATCCGGAGGACTATGGTCTGCCGGCCGTGCTGAGCCGGTATGATACGACCCTGCGGCGCCGTGAGACGCTGTCGGGTCTGCTCGACCGCCTTGAGGTGAACCGGTTGGAGGCGCACCAGGCGTTATCCGGCCTTATTCAGGCGGGCTATCTGGACCCGAGGCGGACCCTGCCGGGCCTGGCGGTCAGCGCACATCTTGCCAATGGACAGCTTGATACGCTGAGCCTGAACCTCGGCCCTGAGCGCCGGCTGATGTCCAAGCGCATGCCCGATGGCACCTATCATCCCATAGAACTGAAGGCGCGCTTGAGCCGGGTGCCGAGGGTCGTCTCCGGGACCATCGACTCCAGTCTTTACGAAACCGCCAGGGCGCAGGATGTCGGCGACCAGCAAATCGTCGATTTCGCCCAGGTCTTTGCTTATGATGTCGACTTCCAGCGCGAAGTGCACCCGGGTGACCGGTTCGAGATGGTGTACGATGTTTTCGTTGATGAACGCGGACAGCCGATCCGGCGCGGAGCGGTGCACTATGCCGCGCTTCACGGACGGGTGACGGATAAAAGCTTCTACAGGTTCACCACGCCGGATGATGATGTCACTGATTATTTCGAGGCAAATGGAGACAGCGCGACACGTTTCCTGATGAAGACGCCAATCAATGGGGCCCGCCTCTCATCCAGCTTCGGTCGGCGCCGGCACCCGATCAGTGGCTATACGCGTCTGCACAAGGGAACCGATTTTGCGGCCCCGACAGGGACCCCGATCTTCGCAGCTGGTCATGGGGTGGTGGAGCGCGCCAGCCGATATGGCGGTTATGGGCATTATGTCCGCATTCGCCATGCAAACGGGTACAAGACCGCTTATGCGCACATGTCGCGCTATGGCCGTGGCATAAGGGCTGGCCGGCAGGTCCGACAGGGCGACATCATCGGCTATGTCGGATCTACCGGAGCGTCGACGGGGCCACACCTGCATTATGAAGTTTATGTCCATGGTGAGCCGGTGAATGCGATGCGCCTGAAGCTGCCGACCGGACGGAAGCTGAGCATGGCGCCAGAGATGCTGGAGATGTTCCTGCAGGTCCGCGATGATATGGATGCGGTTCGGGCGGCTGCCAGACCTCCGGCTGGACCGGCTCTGGTTTCCGAAGTGATCCCGCCTGCCCCCTGAGCGCGCAGGCTGGCCGGCGGGACTGTGAC
>CAJXMY010000137.1 GCA_913056435.1 uncultured Hyphomonadaceae bacterium
TGACGACCAGCCGGGTGTGACCCGGGACCGGAAGGAAGCGCCGGGGCGCCTCGCAGATTTGCCATTGGTTCTGGTGGATACGGCTGGCTATGAAGATGCCCGGGATGACTCTCTGGAGGCCCGCATGCGCCTGCAGACCGAGCGCGCGATTCAGGAAGCTGAGCTGGCCTTGTTCCTGATCGACGCCCGGGCCGGCGTCACGGCCATGGACGAGCAATTTGCGCGGATCCTGCGCAAGGCCGATCTGCCCATCGTTCTGGCGGCCAATAAGGCCGAGGGCAAGGCCGGAGATATCGGCATCGCCGAAGCCTGGTCACTGGGCCTTGGCGAACCGGTGGGATTGTCAGGCGCCCATGGCGAGGGGCTTGCAGATCTTTACAGCGCCATAAGGACCGCCCTTGGGGAAGAGGCCTTCGAGGCGGCCCTTGAAGAGGCCGATGCGGAAAAGACCGATGGCTTCAATCAGGGGGTTCTGGAGGCTCTGGAGGGGCTTGACGTGGATGACCCTGGTTTCTCCCAGGCCGCTCTTGATGCGGCATTGGCCGAGGCGGGGATTGACGAGGGCGTCGAGGCTGAAGCGATCGCGGCGGCCCGGACCGAGGCCGCACAGCGCCCCATTCGGCTTGCGATTGTCGGGCGTCCGAATGCTGGGAAATCGACCCTGATCAACCAGCTGGTGGGAGAAGACCGGCTTCTGACAGGGCCGGAAGCCGGCATTACGCGGGATTCGGTGACCCTGTCCTGGACCTGGCAAGGCCGAGATATTCGACTGGTCGACACGGCAGGCCTGCGACGCCGGGCCAAGGTTCAGGAAAGACTGGAAAAGATGTCGACCGGCGAGACTGTCCGCTCGCTCAAATACGCCGATGTCGTGGCACTGGTGATGGATCCGGAGGATGCTTTCGAGAAGCAGGACCTTCAGATTGCGGACCTCGCCCTGCGAGAAGGTCGGGCGGTCGTCTTTGTGGTGTCCAAATGGGATTCGGTCACCAATCATGGCATGGCGATGAAAGAGTTCGAAACCCGCCTGAAGACCACGCTGCCGCAGGCGCGGGGGGCTGCGCTGGTCTGCCTGTCCGGTTTGACCGGCAAACGTGTAGAGCGGCTGATGCCTGCCGTGGCGCGGGCTTATGATGACTGGTGCGCCCGAACCAAGACGGGGGACCTCAATCGCTGGCTGCGGTATATGATCGAACGAAACCCGCCGCCCAGCGTGAATGGAAAACGAATTAAACCGCGTTACATGGCGCAAATCAAAGCACGGCCTCCAACCTTTGTTTTGATGGCGTCCCGGGGTGAGCAGATGCCAGAGCAGTATCGCCGCTACCTGGTCAATGGGCTGAGGGAAGCCTTTGGTCTGCAAGGCGTACCGATACGGCTTCATGTGCGTCAGGGGGCCAATCCCTACGCGGACAAGCCGCGTCGCCGCTAGGCGCGTCTCCTGCACAGGTGACAGCTTTGGTCAGCTGGGCGAGACCCGGGCCCCATTGCGTTGCTCGCTGGCATCCAGAAGCGGGAGCAGGGCCGGGACAATATCGGCCGGGGCCGGCAGCGTCTCCGGGTCTTCCCCGGGCATGGCCTCTGCCCGCATCTTGGTTCGTGTCGCACCCGGGTCAAAAAGATTGACCCGCAAGCTGGTTTTTTCATTTTCATCGGCCCAGGCCGCAATCAGGGCCTCGAGACCGGCTTTTGAGGCTTGGTAGGGCCCCCAGAAAGCGCGTGGCCGCGGAACCACACCGGAACTGACAAAGACGGCCCGGGGACTGTCTGAGCGCCGCAGCAAGGGATCCAGGACTCGGATCAGGCGCCAGTTCGCAGTCAGATTGACATCGATTGTCTCGTTGAACTGACGTTCGCCGCCCGCCTGCAGAGGACCAATATGGCCGAGAATGCCAGCATTGCCGAGCAGGCCATCAAGCCGGCCAAATTTGTCATACAAGGCCTGGCCGAGCGCTTCGAACGCGCCCGCGTCCTTGAGATCGAAGGGGATCAGAGAGGCCTGCCCGCCGCCGGTCCTGATGTCATCATCGAGGACTTCCAGTGCCTTTTTGGAGCGGGCCAGGGCCACCACATGGTGGCCGGCCTCGGCGAGGGCCAGGGCGGCTGCCCGGCCAATGCCCTGCGACGCCCCGGTAACGAGCGTAATACGTTTGTCCATGACGGATCCTCGTTCGGTCAGTGGGGCTAGTCCAGCAAGGAGAGCTGGCGTTCTTTGCCCGTTTCATTCTGATCATTGTCGAGCAGCCGGGTCGGGTAATGGCCGGTAAAGCAGTGATCTGCGAACTGGGGATAGGTGTCATCACGTTCAATGCCGAGGGCGCGATAAAGCCCGGCCACGGACAGGAAACCGAGGCTTTCGACCTGGAGATAGGCTGTCATTTCCTCGAGCGTGTGGTTGGCTGCGAGCAGTTCGGACCTTTCCGCCATGTCGATGCCGTAAAAGTCCTGATACATGATGGGCGGGCTGGCAGAGCGGAAGTGGATCTCGCTGGCGCCGGCTTCGCGGACCATCTGAACGATCTTCCGGGACGTATTGCCCCGAACAATGGAGTCGTCGACGAGGAGAACGCGCTTTCCTTCCAGAACGGCTTTATTGGGTGAATGTTTCCGGGACACGGCGCGTTGGCGCCCGCTCTGATTTGGTTGAATGAACGTACGCCCGACATAGTGACTGCGAATAATGCCCAGCTGAAACGGAACGCCGGAGCGCTCTGAGAACCCAATGGCGGCAGGGACCCCGGAATCAGGAACAGGGACCACGACATCCACCTCCGCAGGAAACTCCTGCGCCAGCTGATGCCCCATCTGGCGGCGAACCTCATAGACGGAGCGACCCTGGACAATGCTGTCCGGCCGGGCAAAATAGACATATTCGAACAGGCAGGGCCGAACCGGCTGGGACGGGAAGGGGTGGAAGCTTCGAATCCCGGCCTCGGTAATGATCACAACTTCACCGGGTTCGATCTCCCGGATGGTCTCCGCGCCCATCTGGTCCAGCGCACAGGTCTCTGAGGCGAGGACATGAGCACCCTGGATCTGGCCAAGGATCAGCGGTCGCAGACCGGAGGGGTCACGCGCTCCGATGAGTTTCTTGTTGGTCAGGCCCACCAGGGCAAAGCCGCCTTCGATCTGGCGAATGGCGTCAAGGAAGCGGTCGGCCACCGATTCCTGATCTGAACGGGCGAGCAGGTGCAGAATGACCTCAGTGTCCATCGTCGACTGGAACAGGGCGCCGCGGCGAACGAGCTTCTTCCGCAGAAGTGTGGAGTTTGTCAGATTGCCATTGTGCGCGACGGCAAAACCGCCTGTGTCCAGATCAGCATAGATGGGCTGGATGTTGCGCATGGCGGGCTTGCCCTGCGTCGAATATCGGTTGTGACCTATGCCGGCATGGCCGGGCAGGCGCTCACTGAGATCGCCCCCGAAATTCTCGCCCACCAGACCCATGTGCCGCTCATTATGGAACTTCTGATGGTCATAAGTGGTGATTCCGCAGGCTTCCTGACCTCGGTGTTGCAGGGCATGAAGCCCAAGAGCGACCAGCAGGGACGCCTCTGGATGGCCGAGAATGCCGACGATGCCACATTCCTCACGGGGCTTGTCGTCATCTAGGTCAAACACCATTTGATTGCCCTCTGCCTCTTTACCCAGCGACTATTCCGCTGTCGCGTCTGCGTCAAGGGTGGCACTGGGGCGCGGGGGCGCCGTAGACTCGGGCACTTGCGCTGCGAGGTAATCGGCGCCGCGTTCGATCAGGGGGTAGGTCTGGGACTGGCTGATGAATTCAGGGATCTGGTCCTGATCCATCGCCAGATTCAGAAGGTAGATGAAAAAGACGAGCACAACGGCACCGCGGGCCAGACCAAAGACGCCGCCGGCGAGCCGGTCCACAAGGCCCACCCCGTCCACGCCCTGAATGGTTTTCGACAGATTCGCGCCGAACCAGGCAACCGCAACATAGATGACGAGGAAGGTACCCACGAAGAGCAGGGCGGTGGCCGACCAGTCAGGAAGGGTTTCAGGCAGCGCATCGGTCAAGGCCCGATTGAGATACAAGTTGATATAATAGGCTGCGGCCAAAGCGGCGATAAAGGCGCCCAGAGTGGCCAGTTCGCGCAGAAAGCCCCGGGCGAGTGCCATCAGAGTCGACAAAATGACCAGAACAATCGCGATCACGTCAAAGGCAGTCAGGGCATCCATCATGAGGCAGTATCCGGAGCGAGCAGGTCGACGAGTCCAGATAGGCGCTTCAGAGGGGTGATCGTCAAGCCATCAATTTCTGTCGGGCTCCCTTCTGGCACAAAGGCTTGCTGAAAGCCCAGGCGGGCCGCTTCCTTCAAGCGCTGCTCCATTCTTGCGACCGGACGTATGGCACCAGACAGGGTGATTTCGCCAAAATAGATGGCTTTTTCCGGTGGCCTGCTGGAGGCCGCAGCCGTCAGCAGTGCGGCCGCCGCTGCGAGATCTCCGGCAGGTTCCGTCATGCGATAGCCGCCGGCAACTGAGAGATAGACATCACGTCCCCCCAGCGAAACCCCGCACCGGGCCTCAAGAACAGCGAGGATCATGGCCAAACGGCTGGAGTCCCATCCAACAATTGACCGGCGGGGTGTGCCGTAGGCTGTCGGCGCGACGAGCGCCTGGACCTCTGCAAGAACAGGGCGTGAGCCCTCCATGGCGGCGAAAACGGCCGTGCCGCCGGTTTCATCCTGGTCTGAACTCAGGAAAAGGGCGGAGGGCTCCCTTGCGGGCGCAAGCCCATAGGCATGCATTTCGAATATACCGATCTCGTCGGTCGGGCCGAAGCGGTTCTTCACCGCCCGAAGGATGCGGAACTGGTGACCGCGCTCGCCTTCGAAATAGAAAACGGTATCGACCATGTGTTCCACCACGCGCGGGCCGGCAATCTGTCCATCCTTGGTCACATGGCCGACCAGAATAAGAGCGGCTCCGGAGGTTTTGGCCCAGCGAACCAGCTCCTGGCCACAGGCCCGAACCTGACTGACCGAACCGGGCGCGGCCTCTAGGCTGTCGGACCACATGGTCTGGATGGAATCCACCACCACGAAGTCGGGCCGAACGTCCTGCAGGGCGGCGAGCACTTTTCGCAGGTCGGTTTCCGTGGCCAGTTGTACGGGACGTTCTGCCACTTTGAGGCGCCGGGCGCGGTCTTGAATCTGCGCCGTTGCTTCTTCTCCGGAGACGTATACCGAGCTCAGACCATTGTGGGCGAGCCGGGCGGCCACCTGAAGCAGCAAGGTCGACTTTCCAATCCCCGGATCCCCCCCGATAAGGGTCGCCGATGCCGGCACCACACCCCCTCCAAAAACCCGGTCAAGTTCTTCCACTCCAATCTGGATTCTGGCGGGGGCTTCGTTTGTTCCATTGAGCGCTGTGAAGGCCGCAGGGCGTGCCCGACGGGCCTTGCCGGTTGCGGGTTTGAGGCCCCCAGGGGGGGCACTCGCCGTCTCTTCGACCAATGTGTTCCATTCGCCGCAACCGTCGCAGCGCCCCGACCATTTGGAATGGACGGCTCCACAAGCCTGGCAGACGAAATGCGACTTTGACATCTCTTGGGCCTTAAAGTGCGTCGCGGCCGGCGAAAAGGGGCCCTTGGAGGGCAATCACATCCGGAACGGATGCGCCGGAGAAAATTATCGTTTATCAACATTAAAAAATATTGATAATCAATAAAACTTATTGACTAACGATAAGATTCAGGAGAGGTTCGATCTGCGATAACGCCATCACAAACACTTCAGGAGTTCGATATGAAATCCCTCACCACTGCCGTCCTGGCCCTTGGAACCATGTTCGCTGCCGTCACGCCCGCTCAGGCCGAGACCGTGATTGTAGAAAGCCAGGAGGTCGATCTCTCAAAATATAATCTCAGCAGCCAAAGCGGGGCGATGGCCGCACTTAGGGATATTACTCAGGCGGCCAATAAAGTCTGTGGAGCGGATCGGACGATGCCAGGCCGTTACAATGAAGTCATTTCCAGCCGCGAATGCGTCAGGACCGCAATTGGGGCGGCTGTTTCGGAGTCCGGCTCTGCCGTTTTGGCAAAGGTTCATAACGTCAAAACACTGGGCTAGC
>CAJXMY010000138.1 GCA_913056435.1 uncultured Hyphomonadaceae bacterium
CCCCCCTGTGGACGGGGATGGCAGGGCTCGGCGTCCTTTACCTCTTTGCGCTCGGCCTCGTTTGTCTCCTGTCCCCGCGGCACGCCCGGCGCTTCTTCGGCGGCTTCGCCACCTCGCCCGCACACAATCTTATCGAAGCGCTCGCCCGGGCGGGGTGTGGCCTGGCTCTGATGGGTCACGCCCCGCTCAGCAAAGCCCCCGATCTGCTCTATGGCCTCGGGGCCTTTCTGGTTCTGAGCGCTGGAGCTCTGGTGCTGTGGTACAGGGCCCACCGGGCCTATGCCGCGTGGGCTGTGCCCTTCGCCCAGCGCCACCTGTTCTGGATGGGGTGCGGCGCGCTGGCCCTCGGGGCGGGCCTGCTCCTGCTCTTCTAAACACACAGGCGGCTTGCCCTTCCCCGCGCCTTGCGGCAACACCACAGCTGAAGACAGGATACAGGAGGTCCCCATGTCATCTCCCGAAGAGGCGCTCACCCGGCTGGGCATCACCCTGCCAGAGCCGATGGCTGCTGTGGCCAATTATGTCCCTTTTGTTATCAGCGGCACGATGCTGCATGTGTCCGGACAGGTTTGCGCGTCGGCAGACGGACTGGTGACCGGACGTCTTGGCGAAACCATGGATCTCGCCGCAGGTCAGGCCGCGGCGCGCCTCTGTGGCATCAATCTTCTGGCCCAGTGTCGCGCGGCCACCGGAGACCTGTCGCGGATCCGGCGGGTTGTGAAGCTGGGCGGATTTGTCAATGCGGCCCCTGACTTCACCGACATACCCCAGGTCATCAATGGCTGCTCCGACCTGATGGTCGATGTGTTTGGAGAGGCGGGTCGGCATGCCCGGTTCGCCGTGGCCAGCCCCGTCCTGCCCCTCGGGGTCGCCGTCGAAATAGATGGACTTTTCGAACTTGGCTGAGACGTTTCAACTGGGGTGCTGCGACTACGCGCACCGGGGGCTCTGGTCTCCGGGCGGCCTGCCCGAAAACAGTCTGGGCGCCTTTCTCGCCGCCCATGATCACGGCTACGGCATCGAGCTGGACGTGCGACCTTCGGCCGATGGCGTGGCTATGGTGTTTCACGACAGGACCCTCGACCGCATGACCGAGGCCAGCGGGGCGGTGTCTGCCAGCCGCGCAGAGGTGCTGGGCCAGATCCGGCTCGGGGCCAGTGACGAGACTATCCCCACCCTCGCAGAGGTCCTGGAGGCCTGGCCCGGAACCACCCCCATTCTGTGCGAAATCAAGATTGATGGAGAAACCGATCCGGTCGCCTTTGCGGCCCAGGTCGGCGCCCTGCTGGCGGCCTGTCCCCACAGCGTGGCTGCCATGAGTTTTTCTCCCGAGGCTGTCGACGCTCTACCCCCCGGGCTGATGCGAGGCCAACTCTTCGAACCCTCCGGCACTGGACAGCAGGGCGACATTCCGGCGCTGATGGCCACCGTGGCGACCGGCAGTGCGGATTATGTGGCCTGCGCCACAACTGATGCCGCCGCAATGTCGGCGTGGGCCCGGTCTCATGGTCTCCCACTGACCGTCTGGACGGTTCGGGAATCCGGCCTCGTCGAGGCCCTGCGAGAGCAGGTGGACGCCCTGATTTTCGAAGGTTTCCATCCCGAACTGGCCAAGGGCACTTAAGGATCTACACTGGAGAAGATGGACGATACCGCCCCGCGCATCCGCATGATCACCCGCCTCTCCGAGGTTCCTGAAGCTGATTGGGATCGGCTCGCCAATCCTGTTGGCGAGCCCCACGACCCTTTCCTGAGTTGGGCCTTCCTGGACGCGCTGGAGACCAGCGGCGCGGCGACACCCGAGACCGGGTGGACGCCCTGCCACCTCCTCCTTGAGCATCCCGACGGGCGCCTTCTGGGCGCCATGCCCCTCTATGCCAAGACCCACAGCCAGGGCGAGTTCGTGTTTGATCATGCCTGGGCCGATGCCTATGAACGCGCCGGCGGGCAGTATTATCCGAAACTGCTCAATGCCGTGCCCTTCACGCCTGTGACCGGTCGGCGACGTCTGGTGGCGCCGGGGCCGGAGGCAGCGCGCTGGCAACAGACCCTTCTGCTCGGCGCCGTTCAGCTGGCCGAGCAAAACGGCTTTTCCTCGTTGCATCTGAACTTTCTCAAGGCCGATGAGGCCACGCGGTTGGATCAGGAGGGCCTTCTGATCCGGACGGACCAGCAATTTCACTGGATGAATCAGGGCTATGAGAGCTTCTCTGATGTCCTTGCCGCGATGACCTCGGCCAAACGCAAGACGTTGCGTAAGGAACGCCAGAAAGCCCAGCATGGACTGCGCTTTCTGCAGCTGACCGGGGCGGGGATCAAGCCGGAACACTGGGACATCTTCTATAACTTCTACATGGACACCGGGCGACGCAAATGGGGGCAGCCCTATCTCAATCGCGACACCTTTGCCCTGATCGGCGAACGAATGGCGGATAAAATCCTTTTAATACTAGCGCTTGAGGACGAAACTCCGATTGCTGGCGCCCTCAACCTGATCGGCGAGTCAACCCTGTACGGACGCTATTGGGGCTGCACCTCGCCGCGGCCCATGCTGCATTTTGAGACCTGCTACTATCAGGCCATAGACTACGCCATCGCTCACCGCCTCGACACGGTGGAAGCCGGGGCCCAGGGCGGGCACAAGCTGGCGCGGGGCTATGTCCCCACCCGGACTTATTCGGCCCACTGGATCGCTCATCCTGGACTACGTGATGCAATTGATCACTACCTGCGCCGGGAGCGGGCCGCGGTGGATCAGGACGCGGCCTATTTGCAGACCCGGACCCCATTCAAGACCTCTCACCCCCCAGAACAGGATCCAGATGAATGACCCTCCACGCCAGCTATGACCCGGATAACATCTTCGCCAAGATCCTTGCGGGCTCGATGCCGAGCATCAAGGTCTATGAAGATCCTGTGGCCCTCGCCTTCATGGATGTCTTCCCCCAGTCCGAGGGGCACGTCCTTGTGATCCCAAAACAGGTTGAAGCGCGCAATATCCTTGATATGCCCCCAGACCAGCTGGGACCCTATATGCACCGGGTTCAGAAAGTCGCGCGTGCGGTGGACGCCGGCCTGTCACCCGATGGCCTCGTCCTCACGCAATTCAACGGGGCCCCGGCCGGTCAAACCGTGTTTCACCTTCATTTCCATATCATCCCCCGCTGGACCGGGATCCCAATGGGGCGCCACGCCGAGGGCAAGATGGCCACTTCGGACCAGCTCGAACCCCTGGCGAAGAAGATCCGCGCCGGGTTCGGTTAAAGCCCCAGCCGGGCGCGCAGGATCTGATTGACGGCCTGCGGATTGGCTTTCCCGCCCGACGCCTTCATGACCTGACCGACGAACCAGCCCATGGTCTTCGGTTTGTCCTTGACCGCGGCAACCTGCTCGGGATTGGCATCGATCACCTGTTGAACAATGGCTTCAATCGCCGCGGTATCCGTGACCTGTTTCAGCCCGTGTTTTTCAACGATGTCGATCGGCTCTCCTTCACCATCAATCATCCGCTGAAACACGTCCTTGGCGATCTTTCCGGAGATCACATCGCTGGAGATCAGATCGATCAGCCCCCCAAGCTGAGTGCTGCTGACCGGCGACTGGGCCAGATCCAGCTCAGCCCGGTTAAGGTATCCGAACAGTTCCTGGCTGACCCAGTTTGCCGCCAGCTTGGCATCCCGTCCCGAGGCCACTTGCTCAAAGAAGGCTGCGCGTTCGGCATCTGCCGTGAGAACCCCGGCATCATAATGGGAAAGCCCATACTGTGACTTAAACCTGGACCGCTTCTGATCTGGCAGTTCAGGCAGCGCGGCCCGTAGGCCATCGACAAACGCCTCTTCAAGAACCAGTGGGAGGAGATCCGGGTCGGGAAAATACCGGTAGTCGTGTGCATCCTCTTTGGACCGCATGGACCGGGTCTGGCCTTTATCCGGATCGAACAGGCGCGTTTCCTGATCAACGACACCGCCATCTTCAATAATCTCGACCTGACGGCGAGCCTCATACTCAATCGCGGCCTGAATGAACCGGAACGAGTTCATATTCTTGATTTCACAGCGGGTCCCCAAATGACCGAAATCGCCGGTCTCACGATACTTCTCGTACGCCCCCGGTCGGCACACTGACACATTGACGTCAGCACGCAGATTGCCTTTCTCCATATCGCCGTCACACGTCCCCAGCGCGACCAATATGGCTTTCAGCTTCTTGACATAGGCCGCGGCCTCAAGGGGCGTGCGAATATCTGGCCGGGAGACAATCTCCATCAACGCGACCCCACAACGGTTGAGATCCACATAGGTGGCGGTCGGGTCCATGTCGTGGATCGATTTCCCAGCATCCTGCTCCAGGTGCAGCCGCTCAATCCGGACCGGGAAACTGTAGGCCGGATCACCATGGGCTGGCTCAACATCCACCTCAATCACGCCCTCGCCGACAATTGGATGCTCGAACTGGCTGATCTGATATCCCTGCGGAAGATCGGGATAGAAATAATTCTTCCGATCGAACCGTGAGGACAGGTTGATCTCCGCGTTCAGCCCGAGGCCGGTGCGGACGGCCTGCTCAACACAAAACCTGTTGATCACCGGCAGCATGCCCGGCATGGCCGCGTCGACCAGGGAGACATTCTCGTTTGGCTCCGCTCCAAACCGCGTCGACGCGCCGGAAAACAGCTTCGCTTCAGACGCAACCTGGGCATGCACCTCGAGGCCGAGAACAATTTCCCAGGGGCCCGTCTCTCCCTGAATGACATATTGCGCCCGATCACTCATGGTCGTGTCCTTCTTCTTCCTTTTGCTCTGGTCGAGCTCGCTCCCTGGCCGCCGCCACGCGTGCCCGCCGGGCGGCCATGCGACGGTCAATGGGATGTTCTTTTGTTCGGAACAAACGCAACAGGCGTCCGGCACCTCCGGCGGCCTTGCCTTCAGCCGGGTTCCGGAGGTTCTCGAAAATGATGGACCCACGATAAGACACATAAGCAGCGGCAAGCAGCGACAGCGCCCAGATATGCCGGGACCGCGGGTGCAGGGGGTCGGCCCCTTGACTGTAGGCTGTGGACAGGATCAGGACGGCGCAGACCAGAAAGGCCAGCAGCGTCATCGTCCATATGCTCTGACGGCGTGTCATGTGTCCCCCTACCACCAGCGGTCTGGCCGTTGGGTGAAATTCGCCGCCCGCTCGATCGCGCCGCCGACCCTGAAACAGCTGGCCTCATCAAGGGCCTTGCCGATCACCTGAAGGCCGAGGGGGAGCCCCTGCTGATCGAGGGCTGCAGGAACCGACAGGCTGGGCAGGCCGGCAAGATTGGCGGTCACGGTGAAGATATCATTCAGATACATCTCGATGGGATCACCTGATTTTTCCCCATAGGCAAACGCCGCACTCGGGCAGGTCGGGGTCAGCAGGGCGTCCACGTCCTGAAAGACCGTGTTGAAGTCCTCGAGGATACGCGAGCGGACTTTCTGCGCCCTCAGATAATAAGCATCATAATATCCGGATGACAGCACATAGGTCCCGATCATCAGACGGCGCTGAACCTCGGCACCGAAGCCCCTGGCCCGCGTCTGCTCATAGGTCGAAATCAAGCCGTCCCCATCGACCCGCGCCCCATAGCGCATACCATCATACCGCGCCAGATTTGACGACGCCTCTGCGGGCGCGACAATATAATAGGCTGGAAGCGCATATTTCGTGTGCGGAAGCGAGACATCGACAATCTCCGCCCCCTGGGCTTTAAGCCAGTCAATGCCCTGTTCCCAGAGCGCCTCGATCTCGGCCGACATACCCTCTATGCGGTATTCCCGTGGGATCCCGATGCGCAGGCCCTTGACACCCTGCGTGACGGCGCCGCGCCAGCTCGGGGTTTCGACCGGAAGCGAGGTGGAGTCCCGCGGGTCATGGGAACACATGATCTCCGTGAGCAGTGCCGCATCCTCAACGGTTTTCGCAATCGGCCCCGCCTGATCCAGAGAGGATGCAAAAGCCACCATGCCATACCTGGAGGCGCGCCCATAGGTCGGCTTGATGCCGACGGTCCCCGTAAAGCTGGCGGGCT